>CAZSLG010000047.1:0-6377 GCA_964607745.1 uncultured Gammaproteobacteria bacterium
GCAATGGTATCGATAAATTATTAGAGACAATTATATTAAATGCAGAAGTTATGGAACTTAAGGAAGAATCGGCTTCCCCTTTGGAAGCAATAGTCATCGAGTCTTTACTGGATAAAAGCCGTGGTCCGGTCGCTACCCTGATAGTCAAAAAAGGCACAATTCGCTTAGGTGACCAAATTTTTGCCGAATCTATCAATTGTAAGGTTAAAGCCATATCCATCAACCCAGCTCTTCCGTCAACTCCAGTAGAAATTCTTGGATTTGAATCGGTTCCTCCCGTTGGTGCCTGCGTTACCTCTGTTCCCACCCCCACCCGGGAAAAAACCGTTGTCAGTCGATTAAACCAAACCCGAACTGATGGTATCCCCCGGTTGCCGATTGTGGTCAAAGCCGACGTTCAGGGGACTCTGGAAGCGCTTCTTAGTAGCCTTTCCGACGATGTTTTTCTAATTGCTTCTGGTGTTGGCACGGTTACTGACAATGATGTCTTTTTGGCCGCCTCATCCAAAGCCCAAATATTTGCCTACAATGTTTCCGTACCCCGATTTATCCGCAATCTTGCCGATAATCAAAAAGTCCCTCTCTTTGAATCTAAGATCATCTATGAAATTATTGATGATATCCAGGCTCAGGTTTTGCGTCTTTTAGATCCTACTATTGAGGAAACGACCTTAGGTGAGGCCAAAATTATTGCTGAGTTTAAAATCGAGAAAGTCCGTATCGCCGGAATTGAAGTTACTAAAGGTGAAATTGGCCCGGGTGATTCTATTCATCTTAGGCGCGACGATGCCATTATCAAAGATACTAAAGTTGAGGGTATCCGCCAAGCTAAAACTGTCGTTGACAAAGCCAAGTCCGGCTCTCAGTACGGAATTACTTTCAAGCCCTATATTGACTTTAAAGTCGGTGATGCTATAATAGCCTATAAGAGTTAGTAAAAAGCAGGTTATATATGAAAAATTATAATACTACTGACATCAAAGCTTTAGTTGATAAAGCCAAGTCGGCTTTAATCGTTGTTCCCACCTTATCCGTTGACAGCGTTGGTGCTGCGTTGGCTTTAGCCCTGTCTCTCAAGAAATCCGGCCGTGAAGTTAAGGTCTATAGTCTTCAAAAACCCGACCAAAATTACAGCAAATTAAGTGGCCTAGAATTAATTACCGATACCTACTCTGCCGCTGATTTAACCGTCTCCCTAAACTATCCCCTGGATCAAATTGAGCAGGTTTCTTACAACGACGATGGTGGTCACCTTAATTTGGTGGTCAAAACCAAATCTGGTGCCCCCAAAGTCGAATCCAATCAAATTTCTATCAATAACAGTTCCGGTTCCGCCGACATCTCTTTTATGCTTGGTGATGAGGCTCCTTTGGGCGACAAAAGCCAAATTGTCAGTTCCGGAAACTGGATCTTTATCTCTCCGGTTTCGGTCAATAAAGCCTGGGCCAAAGCCACGCTTGTAGATCCCGATGCCCCTTTTTCCGAGATCTTTACTTTCTTACTGCCCATGCTTGGGTTAAATCTTGATATCGATTCCGGTAAAGATTTACTTATCGGTCTTCGGGTGGCCACCCAATCCTTTAGTGTCAACGTTTCTCCTGAATCTTTTGAAGCTGGCGCTGCCTGTCTTCGGGCTACTCAACCTCCCGAGGCTCCGGTAGTTGCTCCCAATCCCGACTTAAACTCTTTTGACAATCAAAGACCTATCGAGAATATTGAAAAAGTCGGAGGTCTGGCTCCCGGCACCAACAAACCCAACCCCACCCCAATGGTTTAAACAAAAATGGCAGAACAATTAATAATCCCAGTTATTTGTGGAGTCAGTGCTGTTATCGGTGAAAATGAGACTCAAGCAACTGCCCGAAAAACAATTGGGGACCCAAAAGGAACAAGAACTCCTTGCGGTGGATGTACTTATGAACGGGTTAATGATCCACAGTCGGCGGTTCAGTACCGGTTTGCTCCTGGCCAAAGTCGTTTGCGGAACTGTGAGGACGAAAATGCACCTACTGCATAATTCCGTGTTATAATCTCTCTGCACTATCTTTGGTATTTCCGTAGCCATTCGGAAATTGTTAATAAACCAATCCTAGCGCTATAAATCTATGGCATTAACTACCGAAGAAAAAACTGAAATTGTTACCAAATTTGCCCAAGCCAAAGGCGACACTGGTTCTCCCGAGATTCAGGTGGCCATTCTTTCCAAAGAAATTGACAAACTTCAGGGACATCTTGGCGACAACAAGCATGACTCTCCCGCCAAAAGGGGACTTTTATCCAAAATTGCCAAACGCCGCCGTCTTCTTCGCTATCTTTCACTTCACAATGACGACCGCTATGGTAAATTACTCAAAGCCTTGGGTCTCAAAAAATAATCATGGACAATTTTTCCTTCGATCTTAAACTGTCAGCTGACAAAATTATTAAACTAGAAAGCGGTAAATTAGCCCCTCAAGCCAATGGTGCCGTTTTGGCTACCTACGGCAAAACTGTTGTTTTGGCTACTGTTGTTTTGGGAGCCATTGACAAAACCAAGGACTATTTTCCCCTTTCGGTTGAATTTACTGACAAACTCTATGCCGGTGGATTTATCAAAGGCGGTAAATGGATCAAACGCGAAGGTGGCCCTTCCGACACTGCCATTCTTTTCGGCCGGATTATTGACCGTTCTATCCGTCCTCTTTTTCCTGCTGGTTTCAAGCAGGAAGTTCAGGTTATGGCTACGGTTTTAAGTAACGATAAAAGCAATGACGTAGTTATCCCTGCTTTCACTGCCGTCTCCGCTGCCCTCATGCTTTCCAATATTCCTTTCAACGGTCCGGTTTCGGCTATTAGACTGGCTGAAAAAGATGGTGTTCTCTCCCTCTTTCCCACCAATTCCGAACAGGAAAAATCAAAATTTGATCTCTTAGTTTGCCAAGACCCGGAGGGTATTAACATGATCGAGGCCGAGGCCAAGATTGTTGACAATGACACTCTACTTAAAGCCATCGAATTAGGTATTAAAACCGGCAAAGAAATTAATGCTCAGTTAATTGATTTTGCCAAAAAACACGGTAAAACCAAAGTCGAATTTGAAAATCTCTCTCCCAGTTCCGATTTAATTTCCCAAATTGAAAAATTGATAAAGCCCAATCTGGCCGCCTTTATGGAAAATGGCACTGATGGTGACCATATGGCTGCTGAAGACAAAATCAAAGAAATTGTTTTGGAAAATTATCAAACTCAATTGGAAGCCGGTGAAATTGAAGCCGGAGTTTTAATTGAAGCCGTTGATATTTTAGTTCGTCAGTCTCTTCGTGAAAAAACACTTCAAGGTCTTCGTTATGACCATCGGAAAATTGACGAATTACGTCCCTTAAATATTGAAGTTGACGTTCTTCCCTGCACCCACGGTTCAGCTCTTTTTGAGAGAGGTCTAACCCAAGCCCTTACTATTACCACCCTAGGCTCTCTGGCTGAACAGCAAACTCTTCAGAATAGTAATGGCGAAACCAGTAAACGTTATATTCATTATTATTCTGCCGCTCCTTTTTCCACCGGTCAAACCGGTCGTACCGGTCGTCCCGGCCGCCGTGAAGTTGGTCATGGCGCTCTGGCCGAAAAAGCTCTCCTGCCAGTTATTCCCTCAATTGAGGAGTTTCCCTATACTATTGCCCTAACTTCAGAAGTTTTGTCTCAAAACGGTTCTTCCTCTATGGCCTCCACCTGTGGCTCCACCATGAGTCTGATGGCTGCCGGCGTTCCCATCAAGGATTTGGTTGCCGGAATTTCGGTGGGCATGGTTTCCGACGATAAAAAATACATTTTATTAACTGATATCGCCGGTATTGAAGATCACTGTGGTGATATGGACTTCAAAATCACCGGCACTAAAGCCGGTATTACCGCTATCCAACTGGATATCAAGCGTCTGGGTTTGTCCTTTGACATGATCCGCGATACTTTTATTGCCTCAACTTCTGCCCGTCTCCAAATTTTGGACAAAATGACTTCGGTTTTAGCCACTCCCCGAAAGGAGCTCTCAGTTTATGCTCCTAAAATCAAATTAATCACTTTACCCGAGGATAAAATTGGTGAAGTAATTGGTTCTGGTGGCAAAACCATCAAAGCCCTGATGGAAAAATTTGCCGTCCAAATTGATATTGATGATGATGGTCGCGCCTCTATTTGTTCCCAGGATATTACCAAAATCGATGCCTGTGTCTTTCAAATTGAATCCATGATTCGGGATATTAATATCGGCGAGGAATTTGACGGTGTCGTTACCCGGGTTGAGGCCTTCGGTGCTTTTGTCGAATTTTTACCCGGCCGTGAAGCCCTGCTTCACGTTTCCGAAATGACCGGTGGCTTTTTATCCGACCCTTCGACAGTAATCAAATTGGGAGATAAAATTCACGTCCGGGTGTCAGGTTTTAATGATAACCATCAAATTAAATTAGCCGCCCCCGAATTTAAAGCCGCCCACCCAGGTTCTCCTGACTCAATGCCCGGTCGTCCCCGGCCCGATTTTGATCGCAACCGTCAAGCTTTCCGCAACTTCGGTCCTCCTTCCCGTCCTCGAAGGTAAGCTTTTTAGCTTGTTTTTTATCCCATATTGTGTAATAATAACTACATGAGTTTGAAAATTCTTGATGCATGTCAAGTAGGATTTCCGCTAAGTGCAGGGCAAACCATCCACCAGCAGTCTGGATGGCCGGATTTGATAGTGGTTGGATCAAGTGAAATAGAAAGACTACCAAAAGCACAACAAAAGGCCGTAAGAAACCTTGAACACACACAAAGGACAACCGTAAGTGCTTTCGTAAGTGTGGATAACGGTGACTTGATTCTCAATCAATGTTCTATGGTTCTGGCCAGAGTTTCAAAAAAAGGTAAAGTTGAGAAATTGGTTCAGTTGTTGTAAAAAGAAATTTAGAAGGCCTTTCCGCAACTTCGCTCCTCCCTCCCGTCCCCGAAGATAACCAAAATCGTCTATACTGATATCAATGCCTGACACCGATATTCTGACCATTTCTGCTGCTATTGATAAATTAGTGATCAAAAGTAAATCTGTGGCTCTTCCTCCCGAATTAATCAGTCGCCTCGACGAACTTTTCTCCCAATTGAAAATCAACTCCCACTCCGAAGGTACATTTTGGACCTTCTACCAAAGCACCGCCAAATACATTGACTGGGTTGTTAGTCTCCCTTGGAACACTCAAAGCGATGACATTCTCGACACCCGCCATACTCAGGAGAAACTTGACGAAAACCATTACGGTTTGCAGGATGTTAAACAGAGAATTATTGAATATGTTTCGGTTTTATCCCTCCAAAAAACCCGTCACCCCGACATTCCTTTCCGGGCCCCGATTTTTCTCTTTGTCGGCTTGGTCGGTACCGGTAAAACTACCATGGCCCGCTCCATTGCCGATTGTCTAAATCGTCAACTCATCCGTATTCCTTTTGGGGGCTTAGGCGACCCTCTCTATCTTCGGGGACAATCTCGTCTCCACCCCGAGGCTGAACCCGGCGCTCTTATTCGGGGACTGGCTACCGCCGCTACCCGCAATCCGGTCATTCTTTTAGATGAAATTGACCGGGTAGCCGACGATGCCCTCAATACCATTATGGGGGTACTAGTTGAGCTTCTTGATCCTGAACAAAACGCCCGTTTTACCGACCATTATCTTGATTACCCCTTTGACCTATCCCAAGCTTTTTTTGTGGCCACCTGTAATAATACTTCCCGAATAGCCACCGCCGTTTTGGACCGTTTGGAAATTATTCAAATGCCTTCTTATACCGACGAAGAAAAACTCAATATTGGTAAAAGTTATCTATTGCCCCGGGCCATTAAAGAAGCCGGGTTTAATCAGGGTGAGTTGACGATTAGTAATTCCGTTTGGCCAAGTATAATCAGACCCTTAGGTTTTGACGCCGGTGTCCGGACTCTCAAGCGTAATATCGAAGGCCTCTGCCGCAAAACCGCCGCCCTGATTTTATCCGGCCAAAAACAAGTGGTTGTTGACGAGTCCAACGTTAAAAAATATCTACCTCAATGGTAAGAAGTCTAATTTTACTAGCCTGCGCTTTTGTAATTCTTCTGGTCACCCTTTCCCGTTATTATCATTTAAATTAAAATGACCAATAAAATCTTTCTTTTCCCTCTCTCTCTATCAGTTGTTCTTTTCACCTCAATCATTATTATTTTTTCCCCCCTCGGTTCAAAAAAAATTATTAATGTTTCGAGCCTTTGTCGCCAGGACAGTAACTGCGTTGTCAACTCTTGCACCTGTCAGGCCACCCCAAAGGCGAATATGGATCCGGAAGGTCGTATCTGTACTCGTTATTGTCCGGGTGTCGCTGTGTGTAAAAACTCAAAATGTATTTTA
>CAZSLG010000048.1:0-6313 GCA_964607745.1 uncultured Gammaproteobacteria bacterium
CGTCGCATCCATTACTCCCAATCTCTGATTAATGGCGCTCTGGTAGCTAATTTCCGAATATTTTTTAGCTTTCCCGTTTTTCCGGGGGTCGCTGTCATAAACCCCATCTACCGTACTGGCTTTAAAAATCATGTCGCATTTCAGTTCATCGGCAAATTGAGCCACCGCCGAATCAGTTGAAAAATTGGGAATTCCTAAACCTCCGGCAATAATCACCAGCCGGTTATTGTCCAGATGATGTCTGCCTTTATTTCTGATATAAGGTTCTGCCATTTGAGGGATACTTATCGAGGTCATCAGTCGGATATCTTTGGCGCTGTTTCTTAACAGTGCCTCCCGCAGGCCGATGCCGTTTATAATTGTCGCCAGCATTCCCATCGAATCCGCCTCGGTATGATCAACTTTTTTGTTTGCCTCCCGTCCCCGGAAAATATTGCCGCCGCCCACTACCACTGCCAGCTGAATCTTTGTTTTCTTTTGAATTTCCACCAATTGTCTGGCCACCTCATTGTATTTTTCAAATGAAATATGGTTCTCCTCATTTCCAAACAGCTCACCACTAAGTTTCAATATGGCTCTTCTCACTTTCCCCATTGTTGGCTGATTGTATTTTATCCCCCCGTCTTGTCAAATTATCGCTTCGCCTTTTCTTCGGTTTTGCTTCTTGACTTGATCTATTTTCCCCGCGTATTATCTTTCTAGGTATGTTTAACATATGACAAAAATAAAAAAGATACATAATAAAACAATAAAATCAAAACCGATGAAAGGAGACATATTGACAAAGATGTTTGAGCATTTTGGAATTAAGGTGATTGATGTAAACAATAGTAGTCCCCAAAGACTAATTGCAGGAAAAAAATCTTACAAGCCAAAACATCGAGCATCATAAACAATCTGTGCAAACAACAAAAAATCAAACAAATTACTATTTTGTAGATGAGTCTGGTGATACGACTTTTTATAATAAAAGAGGAAAACTAATTCTTGGATCTTTGGGAGTTTCCAGGTTTTTAATGATTGGGTTTATTAAGACTGATGATCCTTCATCTCTAAGAAAAAATCTATCAATTCTTCGCGAAGAAATAAAACACGATCCATATTTACGCGGTATCCCTTCTTTGAAAAAATCACTAATTTCTTTTCACGCCAAAGACGACTGTCCTGAAGTTCGGGAAAAAGTTTTTAAGTTAATAGGCACCCTTGATTTTACTGCCGAAATTTATTTTGCCAGGAAAAATGAAACTACCTTTGAAAAACGTTTTCACCGCAAAGAATCAGCGTTTTACGATTATTTAATTACTAAATTATTTGAAAACAAACTTCATTTGGCTAAGGATAATAAAATATATTTTGCTGTCCGGGGAAGTAGTACTCGTCAGCAACCTTTAGAAAATGCTATTCAACAATCAGTCAAATTATTTGAAAAAAAACATTACCACAAAAATAAATCTTCCATTAAAGTTCAAGCTCAAACCCCATCGGGTGAACCATGCCTTCAAATAATCGACTACATAAACTGGGCCATTCAACGAGCTTATACGAATCAAGAAATTCGCTTTTATAAAACTATCGAATCAAAGATAAAATATTTAGTCGACCTATATGACACTTCCAATTATCCGGACAATTACTATAGTAAGAAAAACCCGTTTGATATTAAAAAAATTGGCCCTCTATAAACTAGGCGAGTTTCCCCGCGCAAGGCATGAAGCCTGCTTTCATTTATAGAGAGCCAAAATTGTTAAGTCAAGTAAGCCTTATCGCCTACAAGGAAAATTATACAAATACCAAAGAACAAAAGCAAATAATTTATAATTAAACTCATGTCCAAGCGCCTCGTCGCCCTCTCCACTCTCGTCGTTCTTCTGGCCGGCGCTCTGGTAGCCCAGGACAAACTTCCCCACACTCCCATCGACACCCGCCTTAAAGTCATTGAAGTCCTCGACGGTGATACCTTTGTCACTAACAACGGAGCCCACATTCGGCTCTATGCCGCCAATTCTCCCGAACTAACCAATTGTTACGGCCCCGAATCCAAAAAATATTTAACCTCTCTTATTCTAAATAGAAAAGTGACCTTACTTGAGCCGCGGGGTGACGCCTATGGCCGAGTCATGGCGCTGGTTTATGTTGGGGATGAATTGGTTAATTTAGATTTAGTTAAAAACGGCTATAGTCGTTACGATGGAGAGACAAGTTCTCAATCAGAACTTTTCAAAGCGGCCAATACTTACGTACGGGAAAATAAGTTAGGTATTTATAGTTCCAAATGTTATCAATCTGAGAATCTAAAGAATCCCAATTGCAACATTAAGGGAAACATTGATAAGGGCTATGGCACCAAAATTTATCAACGTCCCGATTGTCCGGAATATTCTTCCACCATTGTCGAGCTTTCTCTCGGCGAACAATGGTTTTGCACCGAAGCCGAAGCGATCAGTGCCGGCTTCACCCCCTCCGCCCATTGTCAAAAATAATCAAATTGTTCAAGGTATAATAAAAATGAATGAGGTACCCTGAAGATTTTATAAACAAGATTATTTGCGGAGATGCTATATCAGTAATGAAGGAGATCCCTAACGGGAAAGTTGACTTAATAGTAACTTCACCTCCGTATAACTTAAAAAATTCTACCGGTAATGGGATGAAGGATGGTAGAGGTGGTAAGTGGGCTAATGCAGCACTTCAAAATGGGTATAGTCACTATGATGACAATATGCCTCACGAAAAATATGCAATGTGGCAAAAAGAATGTTTGAAAGAAATGATGAGAATAATCCCTGAAGATGGGGCCATATTCTATAATCATAAATGGCGAGTCCAAGCTGGTTTACTCCAAGATAGACAAGATATTGTCAAAGATTTTCCTGTACGTCAAATAATTATTTGGAGGAGAAAGGGCGGATTAAATTTTAATGCTGGTTATTTTCTTCCAACTTACGAGGTCATATACCTTATCGCTAAAGCAAAATTTAAATTAGCACCAAAAGCAAACGCATACGGCGACATTTGGGAATTTACTCAAGAAATGAATAATCCTCACCCTGCGGCCTTTCCAATTAAATTAATTGACCGAATTATTTCCTCTACAAATACAAAAATCATTTTAGATCCTTTTATGGGATCAGGCACTACAGCTATATCAGCCTTAAAATATGATAGAAAATATATAGGGATTGATATTTCACCCACTTATTGTAAGATGGCAGAAGATAGAATAAAACAACATTTATTGCAAGGAAAACTATGGTAAATAAGACAAAACCGATATATTTTTCAAAGCAAGACTTGATTGAAAAATTAAAAAATATATCAGCAACAGGATGGATTCCCAATGCAAGAAAAAGAAATAAAGGAGGGATAGGTAATACTCTAGAGGATTTATTAGGAATAAAGGAAAATAATCTACCAATCCCAAATGCGGCCGAGTGGGAATTAAAAGCACAAAGATTAAATTCTTCATCGTTAATAACCTTGTTCCATATGGACCCATCACCAAGAGCGATTGGTTTTGTTTCAAAAATCTTATTGCCAAAATATGGGTGGGTACATGAAAAAGCAGGTAAGAAATACTCTGTTTTCGAAAAAAGTTTTCGTCAAACCATTCATGTGTTGACAAGAAGCGATAGGGGTTTTATGGTGAATATTGATAGTAATGAGAAGAAAATACTCATCACATTCGATTCGAGATCGGTTGATTCTCGCCACCTAAACTGGTTACAGTCAGTCAAAGAGAAAATTGGACTAGGGGAATTAGATCCACAGCCATATTGGGGATTTGACGATTTGGAACATAAAGCAGGTACAAAACTATTAAATTGTTTTTATGTTCAGGCCGAAGTAAAAAAGGAGAGGGGTAAAGAATTTTATAAATATTCAAAAGTAACTATGTTTCAAAAATTTAATTTTAATGGATTTTTGAAAGCAATAAAAGAGGCCAAGATATTGATTGATTTTGACGCTCGTACTGGACATAACCATGGGACTAAATTTAGAATGAGACAAAATAATCTTTCGATGCTTTACGAAAAAACAACGGAAATAATATAAAAAATGAACGATCAAGTATTTTCCTACCGTGAAATGTGTGATCAGGAGAGGGTCCAGGTTCTTCAAAGAGGTATGAATTACAGGATGAAGCCTAATTATTCGGTTATTTTAATGTCTCGTCGTCCCAACGCTCCTTACCCGGACAAGATATTATCTGACGAAATTACGATTGAATATGTGGGTCACGATGAACCAAAAACTTCATATGATTTTAATCCAAAATCAGTTAGTCAACCACGAATTACTAAGTACGGTAAGTTAACTCAGAACGGTTTATTTGTTGACGCTGTCGATCAATATAAACAAGGAAAAAGGAATCCGGAACTTGTAAAGGTATACGAAAAAGTCCTACCTGGAGTTTGGTCAATGAAGGGTTATTTTGATTTATTGGATTATAAATATGAAGACGATGGTAAAAGAAATATTTTTGTATTCACATTAAGGCTTAATAATAAAGTAGAACCAGATAATAATTTTCAGACAGAAATTGAACACAATCGTCTTATTCCTTCAGAGGTAAAGAAAGAAGTTTGGATTAGAGATGGTGGAAAATGTGTTTTATGTGGTTTAAACAAAAACCTTCATTTCGATCACGACTTACCTTTTTCAAAAGGTGGCACAAGCTTAACAGCTAAAAACGTCAGGCTACTCTGCATGAAATGCAATCTTGCAAAATCAAATAAGATTGAATAGCATTTTTACCCCCTCTCTTTATAAGATAAAATACCATCAATCTTATGAACAATAATCTTTGTCCTGTATGCGAACGTAAAGTAAGGTGTAAAAATGGTATATGTTCCGTAGCTGGTTCTGATGGCTTCCCGGTTATGTGTGTTGGTAAATGGACAGAAGAAAAACATCATTATATTGACAGCTACCTAAATATATTTTTTAAAGCAATGGCAAAAAAGTGGCACGGAAATTTATACTATATTGATTTATTTTGTGGGCCCGGAAGATCACGCAATAGAGACTCTGGTATTGAAATCGACGGATCTCCGCTAATCGCCTTAAAATTTGGATTCTGTAAATATATATTTGTCGACAAGAATCTGGACAACATCAAATCATTAAAATCTCGATGTTTGAATAGGGCAGGATCAAACAATTCTGAGTTTATTTATGGCGATTGTAACGAAAGAATTAAGGAAGTTATTAATTACATTCCAGGGAATTCTCTCAGTGTCACACTAGTCGATCCTTTTGGCCTTAACTTTAATTTTGAATCATACATTCAATTGACGAAAGATAGACACATGGACTTAATAATTATATTTCCGCTAGGAATGGCAATAAAAAGAACAATGAACAAAAGTGAAAAAGCGAAACAAAAAGTCGATCTATTCCTGGGAGGAAACGAGTGGAGAACCCTAATTAGAGATAAACCAGTTAGTGCCTATGGTCGTACCATAATAGATTACTTTAAACAAAATCTTACAAAGATTGGATATCAAATACCAAAAGAGCTTTCTGCGGGAGAAAATATCATCGTTAAAAATAATAGCAATATTCCTCTTTACCACCTATTGTTTGTTAGTAAAAACCAACTTGGAACTTCATTTTGGAACAAAATAAGTCAATACAAGCCAAATGGTCAATTATCCATCTTCGGCCCTTAACGGTGTTATTATTAATTTAGTAATATGCTACCGAAGATATACCGAAAGTCGTTATTATATAGAAGTAATGTAGAATACGCCGATTATTGCTTAAACCATGTTGAAGGATGTTCAAATGGGTGTATCTATCCTTGTTACGCCATGATGATGAAGAAAAGATGCGGAACAATTAAAAACTACAGTGAATGGTTAAAACCTAAAATAGTTGCTAACGCTTTAGAGCTATTAGATAAAGAAATTCCAAAGTACAAAAATAAAATAAAATTCGTCCATCTTTGTTTCAGCACTGATCCATTTATGTACAAGCAACCCGAAGTTATCGATTTAACATTGAAGATTATTGAAAAACTTAACCTTAATAAAATTAAATGTACTGTGCTTACTAAAGGAATTCTTTCCCAAAAACTAACCAACAAATTTAAATATAGCGATAATAATGAATATGGGATCACCATAGTTTCCTTGGACGAAAAATTTCAAGAATTATATGAACCCTTTGCTTCAAGTTTTAAAAACAGAATCGATTCACTCAAAAAACTACATAACGCAGGATTAAGAACTTGGGTGAGTATGGAACCTTATCCGACTCCAAATATAGTTACGCAAGATTTATCCAAAATTCTAAAGAAATTATCATTTGT
>CAZSLG010000049.1:0-6221 GCA_964607745.1 uncultured Gammaproteobacteria bacterium
AGTAAATACTCCGGCGCCGTGATACTCTTAGGCGCCTTTTTCGCCTTTATCCTCCCTGCTCCCGGTCTCTTTTTGCGGCCTTTTCTTGATTATCTTTTAATGTTTTTGATTTTTCTCTCTTGTCTTGATATCAATCTTAAAGAAGTCCTTTTAAGCCTCCGACAGTACCCCAAACTTATCGGTATCCTTTTGATCGTCCATCTTTTTTCTCCTTTAATTATCTTTTTATTTCTAAAAAACTTTTTTTCACCCGAAATTTATCTGGGGCTTATTTTAGTTGCCTCTGTTCCTGTTGGTCGTAGCGCTGTATTTCTTAGTAATCTCTTTGGTGGTCAACCGGAAAAAGCTCTGGTAATCAGCACCATCTCCAACATCCTAAGTCCTCTTTTGGTTCCCTTAATTGTCTATCTTCTGGCTGGTTCCACCATTAGTTTTGATGTTACCTCCATGGCCAAATCCATGGCCATAATAGTTATTGTCCCTTTTCTTTTGGCTCTCCTTCTTCAAAATCATCGCCTGATTTCCCCCATCAAAAAAATTCAAACTGATATTTCCACTATCTTAGTTGCCCTCATTGTCTGGGGAATAATCGCCCCCATCCGCCTTCAGGTATTAAACGAGATTCAGTTATCTCTTGGCCTAACTCTTATTTCTCTTTTTCTAATGGGATTAAATTTTTTTCTAGGTTTCTTTATTGGCAAAGGTCATCCCGAAAAAATTACCTATGGTATTTCCGCTGCCTACAAAAATTACTCCCTAGCCACCATTGTCGCCGCCACCTCCTTCCCTTCTCAAGTTCTGGTTGCCCTCCCCTCCCTTGTCTATTCTGTTAGCAACAACATTCTCCTTCTCCCCATGCAGTTCCTGTTAAAATCAAAGCATGAACCTTCAAATCACCGGCGACCGCATCCATCTCACTCCCACCATTAAAACCTTGATTGATGAAAAAATCGACCAAAGGATTAGTAAATTTTTAACTCACCTTTCGCCCGACATTCAGGTTGCCGCCATTCGGATCCAAAAAGAAAAACTCGGTCTTTTTAAGGTCAACTTTGACATGACTCTGCCGGGTAAAGAACACGTTTATGCCGAAACTGAACACATTTTACTGGAATCGGCCCTGGTTGACCTCTCCCACCAGGTTGAAAAACAAATTAAAAAATACTGCCATCGCTCATGATTTTTGTCCCTCTCTACTATCAGCTTTTGTCAGCCTATCACCCCATCCCTTACCTACCTTCCTCCCCTACCTTAATCCTTTCCATCCCAACACCTACACCAACACTAATCCCCTCTCCCCAAATCCTTGGTATCAATCAGGAACTTTCCGCAATCGGCGGCGAAGAACTCTTTGTTAGTCTGGCCCTACTGGGTGATTCCATGATTGATACTCTTTCTTCTGACATAATCCAAAACTCCCTCAAAAAACTTTTTCCTTCCGTAAAATTTAATATCTACAATTATGGTTATGGAGCTACTAATATCGAATCAGGGCTTCTCCGGCTCACCCAAAAATCAACCTATCTCTCGGCAGATTATCCACCTATCCTCGACCTAAAACCCGATCTTATTGTGGTTGAATCCTTTGCCTACAATAATTTCGGCAATAGTACTGCCGGTTTGGAGCGGCAGCGTTTGGCCCTCCGGCAAATTGTCAACACCATTAAAATAAAATCCCCTAACACTCAAATAGTTTTAGCTGCCACTATTGCTCCTGATTCTTTAAACTTTGCCAACGGGGTCAAAAACCTTCGCCTTTCCTCCCTGGAAAAAACCGAAAAATCCAACACCATCAAGCTTTACCTCCAAAATTTAATTAATTTTGCCCGCGATTTTAACTTGCCCCTGGTTGACGCCTATCACCCCAGTCTAAAAGACGGTGAAGGCCTATCTGAGCTTATCAATAGTGTTGACCATCTTCACCCTTCCGTCCTTGGAGCTGAATTTTTCAGCGACCTCTTGGCCAAAACCCTTATAGATAAACAATTAATAAAGTAGTAAAATATCCTCCATGGCTAAATCGAAGAAAACCCCCCGTATCTTAATCGCCCTCCTCTGCTCTGTCTGTGGCGCTCAAAACTATCTTTCAGAGAAAAACAAGACCAACACTCCCGACAAGCTAAAATTTTCTAAATACTGCCGCTGGTGTAAAAAGAAAACCGAGCACAAAGAAAGTACTAAACTTAAATAATGGTCAGTTTGGAAAACCTCTACATTTCCCCGCTTGAAGCCTGCAATCTCCATTGCCGTTATTGCTACACCAAAAAAACTAAAAACGTCTTAACTAATCAACAAATCCTTTCTTTTGTTAATCGCTATCGCCGAAATATAAATTTAAAATCAATAATTTTTTGTGGCGGCGAGGTATTTACTCTCAAAAACTTTCCTCAATTAATTAACAAAATAAATAAACTTAGTATCTTTACCACCATCATCACCAACGGCACTATCGATCGTCTCAATGAGATTAAAGATCCTCAAAACTGTCAACTACTAGTCTCTTTCGACGGCCCGGAAAATATTCACGACCATAATCGTGGTTCCGGCAATTTTATTAAATCCAAAGCTTTTGTCCGACATGCTCTTAACCTCGGTTTCCCGGTTGAAATATTTTTTCTAATTACTAAAGATTCATATCCATATAAAGCCAAACTAGATATTTTCGACCTTAAAAAAACATATCTAATAGACCGTTTAGGATCATTAAAGACAAAAGAAATTATAGACATCAGTCAAAATTACCCCACTTATCCCCCAAAAAACTTTGGCTGTCATCAAATATCCCTCCAATCAGATAGTCTCGTTTACCCCTGCTGTGAAACCAATAAACCAATAGGTAAAATTTCCACCCCAATCAAAAAACTCGTTATCGCTTATCTTAATTTAGTCAACAAAAACCATCAATGTGTCGACCCCGATTATTTTTGTAATTTAAATAAAACAATAACTCGAAGTAAATAATTTTGGGCAAATTTGAACGCCCCGCATTCACTGAGCCGAAAAATTCATTTACGAGAGTTATAATTCATTAAATGACACAATCTGATTTCCTTAGATCCATTCGGGAGTATTTTTGGGGCAAGAACTTTGTCGAAGTCGAAATCCCCTACCTCAATTCCTCTCTTCCTCTGGAACCCAACATTTACGCTTTTGAAACTGAATGGCGACACCTTAATCAAAAATATTATCTCCCCACCTCTCCCGAATTCGCCCTCAAAAAATATCTCTCTTCACACTCTCAAAATTGCTTTGCCATTTCCCATTGTTTCCGTGACCTTGAGGCCAGCGGACCTCTTCACTCCCCCGAATTTTTAATGTTGGAGTGGTATGAAATCGGCAAAAACCTCAACAACCTAAAAATATCAACTAAAAAATTCATCACTCACTTTTTACCTAAAATAAAATTTACCGATTTAATTTTACCTGTTTCTCTACCCCAAAACGAACCCGATTTTAATCAATTTTTCCTAAACCAAATTGAACCAAAACTACCCCAAGACAAGGCAGTTTTTATCACCGGTTATCCCGACTTCCTCACTCCTTTAGCTAAAAGTGGTGATCGTTTTGAACTCTATATCAATGGTATTGAAATTGGTAATGGTTGTGTCGAAAATCGGAACAGCACCTCTATAAAAAAAGCCTTTATCAGCCAACAGCAGTATCGCCAAAAAAAATCTCTCCCCCTTCATCCTTATTCCAATGACTTCATTAAAAACATAAAGTCTCTTCCATCCTGTTTCGGAATTGGTTTTGGCATTGACCGATTATTAGGTATAATAAACTCATGACCGACTCTAAAATCAAAAACACTCTTCACGTTTCCAGTAGCACCAAACCCCTTATCAATCGGATTCCACCTAAAAACCCGTTTTTCCAACAGAAACCCTTTCCCACTAATGTCCCTCGATTTACTCAAGCTTTTCGCACTCAATCCCGCGGTGGTAAATAAACCCCAACACTTCTCGACAAGCTCTTAAACCCCCAATCAATAAAGAGTCGTTAATAATTTTTCGATCCAAATCCTTGTTAAAAGCGATTTTGGAAAGATTTTTACCTTCAAGCGTCATTATTCTTAGACCGGCTTGTTTGGCAATAAATATTGCCGCCTCAACATCATACAATTTAGTCGATCCCGACAGATCCAAATACAGTGACGATTTATTAGCCGCCACATAACATATCTGCAAACTACCAATGCCAATATTTCTGGTTCTGAAAGCGTTTCTCTGTAAAAGTGTTTGAATCTCCACATATCTATTAAATTTTTTCTGTTCATTTTCCTTCAATTTTGATGTCGGTGACTCATAAAAAACAAAATTATATCGATTCGGGCTACTCATAATCGATCTGTTACTATTTTTGATTCTCTTACTGTTCAGATAGGCACCTCCTCTGTCGGCATGGAAAACATCTCCCATTATCGGGTCAATCACCATTGCCCACACCACCCTACCTTTTACGCTAATCGAAGCGCACGAAGCCACATACCCCAACCCTTCAAGTAAATGTTTCGACCCATCCACCGGATCCAATCTTAATACTACTTTTCCCTCCTCACTCATTTTTTTTGTTTCGTCCTCAGAGTCAATCGTGACATTTGGATACTTAGCTCTATTTCCCATTACCGTTTGAATATAAATCCGCTCCACTTCTTTATCCGTTGTTGTAACTACGTCCTGAACCATCCGTTCAATTACATCTCCACCCTTTCCCGCCGCCACTGTCAAACTACTCTTTTCATACGCCCTTTTCATCAAAGCCATAATCTCTTTTTTCTTCGAAAGAAGATCTTCTCCCAATTCCAAGCTTTCTGCCAACATCAATTCTTCCGTGTCCCTTTGCTTCACTTTATTTTAACTGTTTTTTAAATTTTTCTCGGGAAACCTCTTTTACACTTATTCGGTTTTCGCTTGTTTTTAACTCCTGTTTCACTACCACGTAGGAATTTTCCTCCACCTCGCCACCAATTATTACCCCGGGGCCAATAAAACTTCCTGCTCCCACCTTAATTCCCGGCATTAACATAGCCCCAATACCCACCCTCACATCCGAACCAATCATCGCCCCCAGTTTATTCAATCCCGTGTCCACGTTCTGTTCTTTGACCTTTACCAAAACATTTGTTTCATCCAACCTTAAATTACCCGTTACTACATTTGAGCCCAGCGACACATTATTTTCAAAAACAGAATCTCCCACATAATTTTTATGTAACCAGACGTTGCCTAGCAAATATGATCTCGCTACTTCAGTGGCAAATCCTATTACGCAACCGTCACCCACCATCGAATGACGAACCAAGGCATTGTTGGCAATAATACAATTTTTACCTATATACACCGGCCCGTTTATCACCGCCCCTTCAAATATTTTACTCCCGGACTCTATCACCACATCGCCTTTTATCACTGCGCTTTTTGCCATCACCACGTCTGATGCTATCTGCTGTCCCTTTATCTTACTCAAAAAGAAATCCATTACCCCCAGCACATGCCAGGGAAACTTTATCGTTTCCCAACGTCCTCGATATTCAAACAAATCAAAAATCTCCTTTTTCTTCATCAAATTACCGACAGCCACTTCATATTGGTCATCCTTTTCGGTTTTTGCTTCCACCAAAGCCTGCCGAAATATTTTTGCGGAATAAAAAAAATCGCAAACCATCTTTACATACTTCGATGGCTCATTCCCCTCTCCCGGTCTTTCCACCACCCCCGTTACTTTACCTTTTTTGTCCAAAACCAAATACCCCCCGGGAAAATATTTCTCTTTCCACAGACCAGTTAGTAACCCTTGTTTTTTCTTTAAAGCCGCCTCCATCCGCTTACTTAATCCCAGAATTAGTGAATCATCAAAAAAATCATCCATATTCAGAACCAAAACCGAATCCAAATCATCAATTTCTTTTAATGCCGACATGGCCGCCCCGGCCATTCCTGTTCCCGCCTGCATAACTGTGCTGATAATTGGATTTTCCCTCTGAAACCGACAAAAATCATCAAAATTTAACTCATTGGCTACTACAAAAATTTTCTTTGACCTTAATTTTTTCAAAAACTGAAACTGTATTTCCAAAAGTGACTTACCCAAAAATGGGTATGATAACTTGTTTTTTAGAGGCGCGAACCTCGTGCTCTGGCCACCCGCCAACACAATTATATTTAGATTATCCATACCCGTATTGATAATATATCATCAATGAACCCCAAAACCACCGTCGG
>CAZSLG010000050.1:0-2557 GCA_964607745.1 uncultured Gammaproteobacteria bacterium
ATTTAGCCACTGTTTTTAGTAACCGTAAATTACCATGCATATTAAATTGGGGTGAAATAAAATCGGGTTTTTTACCAATTAGTTTTTCAAACAGTTCAATTTCCTTCATTACTTTTTCTTCGATTTGTCCATCAGTCGCCATTTTAAAAAACTCAATATAGTCACTCCGGTGAGGTCGAAAATTCTTTGTCCAAGGAAAAAGACAGGTGTGTAGACCAATATGCGATAGTTTGTTTTTCTCAATCAGTGAGACAGCATGTTTACAGTTCTCATGGTCGGTCAATACCATCATGGCGATATCGGTCACCATTCCCTCTTTTACCGACCGGACAATACCTTCGTTTACTCCCTTAGTCCATCCGAAATCATCAGCCGTTACTACTATCTTTTTCACTGCCTTATTCTAACATCAAAGTTTATTCCCGATGTATTACCACGCTTATATGTTTTGGGGTTACCAAAAATAAAATCTCCACAATTATTATCCCTGCCACTGCCATGATGGCAAATAAATTAGAAACTCCCACCCAATCGGCCACCATTCCGCCAAAAATCGGTCCGATAATATAGCCGATATTACTGGAAAAATCATGCAACCCCTCAATTTCTTTACTGTAGCAGTGGCTCTCGTTGATGTAATCCGAATAGGCCGACCTTATCGCCGGCCAGGCCAGCGAAGAACCGACTGACGACACCAGCATAAAAATTATTATCACCCAGGGAAACTCAAAAAAACTAATCGGAATCATTAATAAACAGCTCAAAAAAAATGAGGCCATTGCCGTTTTCTTTTTGCCAAAACGCCGGCAAAGAGATCCCACCAACCAGCCCATGGATACCGATGGCAGCATATAAGCTGCCATAAAATATCCACCAAAATCCTTAAAATTTGCACCAATTTCTTCGGCAAACAATGGCCCGATAGTCCAAATAGCACTGTCAAAAACGTGAAGCAGAATGTTAAACAACAGCACTGGCCACAATATTTTTCCTACCGATTTTATTATTTTAAATTCTTTAAAAAAATTATATTTGGCATATTTGGGAGTCTGGTCATATTCCGCGCTATCTCTTTTGGGTGACAGTTGGATTAGCCAGAGATAAAATATCAGGGAAATCAGTAAAAACGACAGCGACAAAGAAAAAGGGAAAAAATCAATTGTTTTTACCACCACCAGTCCGGCTACTATCGGAGCGATTAAATACCCCAGGCACTTAAACACGTCCATCACCCCTACACTTTGACTGTAATTTTCTTTCTTTATTCTTCGGTTAACAAAATCAAATTGAGCGAAAGTTTGCAAATCCCCATAGAGACCCCAAATTGACATTGAAATCAAAAATAAAGGAATTGTTTTTGCCTGCCATAGCAATAGGGGATAAATAAAACACAATCCGTAAATTACCAAAAACAACCGTCGATAGTTTGTATTGGTGATAAACTTTGCTAAAACAAAATCAAATAATGCCCCAAATATATTTGATGAGGCAATCAGTAACCCCATTTGAGTTGCCGTATATCCCAAATCGGTAATCAGTACCGGCAAAATATATGCCAAAATTCCGTCAAACACCGCCCAGAACATTAAAAGCATTCCTGCCGAGTACAAAATCTTTTGCCCCTTTTTCATTTCCAGTCTGTTTTGTCCAAAAATCTTATCAAAAAACATATCTAATTATTGTCATAAAACGGTCATCAGATCAACCAAGCTCGTATTTCCGACAAATATCAAAGCGTTTTTGGTTCGATAATCGTTCCACTGGGGTGGGCGAGTGGAACAGCTATTGATGTACGGTGTGTGGGGTGAAAAGTTCGGACATTATTCCTTCTGGAGTGACGATTACTACATCAGTGTCATGAGCTAATTGTCGCAGTCCGTTTTTTTTAAATGTATTACTGCCAGGTTTTATTCCCCAAGCAACGGCAGCATGTTCAATACACCAAAGTCCACAATTGAAACCTTCACTTGTTTGGAGTGGTGCCGTTTTGGCGATGGTGAGACCTTCTAGCTCTCCTGTGAACCTAGGAATACGCAAGTCGTATCCATCCGTTAATCGGTTTAAGCGATCAAGTTGGTCCAAAACGCTTCCACCAGTTAGTGTTCCTGGAGCAGCTGATTCGATAATAAAATCACCATCGGCTTGAGGAGTATGTATTGGTACTTGAGGTATTACTTCGCCGGGACAATATACTAAAATGTGAGATTCAGTCATGTGTTTATCTGGGATAACTATCTCCTTTTCACCAGGATTCATAGGGTTATAGATGGCGACTTTCCAGCCAGTTGCTTCTTTTTGAGGCATATTAACCATCATTGTCCAATGGATATTTCCTGGATTATATAAAGCAAGGGGTATGTTATAGCGTTTTGCCAAAAATAGAAGTTGTTGATTGGTGGTCCATGCAGTTTCGTGGCCTTTGTTTGTCATCATACCGACAGAGACAAAAAGGTCTCGCCATTTTGGGGCCATAATCCAACCAATATTGGCTAATTGATCGGTAAGCTTTGAAACAGCAGTTTGACGATCAGCGTGACCGGCAATGCTTTTTAGGTAA
>CAZSLG010000050.1:2567-6195 GCA_964607745.1 uncultured Gammaproteobacteria bacterium
AACAAGCAGATTAGGATTTGGGGAAACTCCAGAGCCACTCATTGCTACCATTTGAAAATATTGGCCTGTATCTCTAATCATTCTTAATTATATTCTAACAAGTTCGATAATCGTTCCCCGCCACAGGCGGGTAGGCACCGAGTGAGCCAAGTTGGTATAATCAACACAATGTCTAAGAATCCTCTAATTAACGCCTTAAGTGCTTCGGCCTACATTATCCTTGGTGTCACCATCATGACCTTTGTGACACAACCTTTAAAAAATAAACCCGATACCTTTTTCGCCCCGGTTGTATTTTTATCACTGCTCACCTTATCTGTTGCTGTCATGGCATTTCTCTTTTTTTATCAACCCCTTCTGCTTGTTATTGAAGGTAAGAAAAAAGAAGCAGTCAGTCTATTTGTTAAAACCACCGGTATCTTTGCCGCTATTACCGCTATTGCCTTAATCCTGCTTTTTTCCGGTCTAATTTAGTTCTATAATCGTTCCACGAAGCGAGAGGAATTTATCATGTAAAATACTCCTCATGGATGCCAAACAAACTCTAATAAATTTCATCCCTCTCATTGACTCTAAACTAAATGAATTCTGGGATCAGGAAATTGCCAAAAATTTTGGTTTTAATCAAAAACAAAAGAATCTGGTTAAAAAAATGCTACTTCATGCCAAGGAACACAATTTGAGGGCAGCCAAAAGAATCAGGGGTGCTTTTGTTTTCTATGCTTATCAGCTAGGCAAATCAACTGACGACCGGATTTGGGATGCTGCAATAGGGGTCGAACTGGTTCACACTGCCCTGTTAATGCACGACGATGCTATGGACCAAGACGATGTCAGACGTGGCCGACCAACCACCCACAAATTTTTTGAAAACGGTGATTCCCATTATGGTGAATCAATGGCTTACGATTTAGGTGACGCAGTTTTGAGTCTCGGCTATGAACAAGTATTAAACTCGAAATTCGATTCCGATTTAGTGATAAAAGCTACTCAAAAATTACTCCGTGGTATTACCGGCACTGCCCACGGACAAGCCTTTGATATTTCTCTTGAAAAGCTTTCTTCATGGACTGAAGACGATGTTATTACTCTTCACCGGGCCAAAACAGCTCTTTACACCTACGAAAATCCGCTTTTTATCGGTGCTATATTAGCCGGTCTTAAGGGAAAAGTGTTTGATGTACTTCACGACTATTCAATGGATGGAGGAGTGGCTTTTCAGCTCCAGGATGATATTCTGGGAGTTTTTGGAGATCCGGAAAAAACCGGAAAATCAGCGGATTCAGACTTATTGCAGGGAAAGTGCACTCTTCTAATTTCTCATATTCTAAAAGCCGGTTCTGCTTCCCAAATCGTTGCTCTTAAGAAAGTTTGGGGAAAAAGATCAGCTCCAAAATCCGATATAGACCTTGCCAAAACAGCCATTATCGACAGTGGCTCGCTCGATTATTCCAAAAAAATATCCAAAGACTACGCTGCCAAAGCTGTTAAAACTGCCGAAGAATTAAGGAATTTAAAACTAAATCCGGAAGCCATCGATTTTATCCAAGGTGTCGCCGACTACATGGTCAACCGCGATCTCTAAATTGTTTTTTCCGCTGATACTTCTTCAGCCACCGCCACCACTGCTTCTCCCATTTTTTCCTTTGCTCCCGCGCCCACTAATATTTTGTCAAAAGTATATGGAGATAAAATATAAAGCACCTCAAAAGTGGCCACTGACAATTCAAAGGCGCAGGGGATTTGGTTGGTAATCAAAAAGGCCCCGATTCCCAAAATCACTGCGTTTTTAAAGCTCTGCTCCATCTTTCCCTTAAACACTTTATAAATAATGTCACTCGGTATCCCTTTTTTTTCGGCAATTGCCACATCGATTCGGTGTCGGGTGTAGCTGGCGTGCATCACTGTCAAAAAAGTTCCGATAGCTGTAATCGTATTCATGACCGTATTTTGGCGGGTCAAATCAGCCACCAGCAACCACGGTGCAAATTCAACCGGAATATTCCGCAGAATTATTACCGACGCTACCAGCAATGTCACCCCAAATCCGCCCACGGTCAGCATCAACCGGTTATAGTTAATTCTGACCCCCAACAATTTTTGGTTTTTTGACAACAGGCCTCTGACTACCCGCCACAGCAGTTTCAATACTGCAAAAAACACCGTAATTCCCAACCAAATCAAAAATATTGTTGACCAGCTTAAAGAAAAAGTCTCCGTAATTTTAAAAAAGGGAAAATGGAAATCAGTGCCCACCAACGGATACTGGGGATAGGGGATAAATTTATAAAGGTAGTTAGGGTCCAATTTTTGGCTATAAAAATCTATTAAAAATATTCTTCCGGCTGAGAAAAAGGCAATGGCATTGACCACAAAATTAAAAATATAAAAAGCCACCATCGGGTCACCCTTTTTCACTCTTTCCGTAAACACAAAGTATTGTTCACCCTCTTTGGTCTTATCCAATTTTTCTTCAAAATCTTTAAATGATTGCGACAACCTCATGCTAATGAACCGTAGTGGTAGAAAAACAATGTTCTGAATAATTCCAATCAGAAGTACCGATAACCAAATTTGCCCCGTCAGGCTATACAAACCAAAAAAGGTACTGGCGTACAGTCGAAAACTTCCTCCGCGGAAAAACCAAATCAACACCCAAACCAAAAAAACAATCAGTACCATCGTTAAAAGCGGCATCACTTTTTTAGAGGCGTAGTTTGTCTTCACTCTGTTGGAATTATAGCAACTTTAGCCTATACTGTTTTCAATGCCCGAAGTTAAAGAAAGGAAGGAAAACCTCTCCCAAACCCTCATCGCCAAAGAAGCCGTTAAGCCGCGTTTAATCGACGTTGATTCAGCCAAAGAAACCCTTGTTCCCCGTGAAATTAAGTCATGGATGGAAAAAGTAGAGGAAGTCACCACTGCCGCCCCTCAAGTTAATGATGACACTGGTCAACCCCTACTAAGTTCTTCGCCGTCACCTTCTCCTAAAGTTACTCTACCTATCACTCGCGCCACCTTTTTGGTCGGTTTTCAAAAAACTGTTTCTGATGCTGGCCACTGGCTTTCCCGTTTTATTCTCCGTCTTATAAAAATAAAAAAAGGTCAGGTTATTTTTAAATCTCCCCAAAATGAACCCTGACTCTCTTTTTTCAACTGCTTCTGGTTTACTCTTTACTGTCCTCATCGGTTTCATCGTCGTTGTCTTGCTTCTTTTTTTGTTTTATGCCTTTGTTCTCTGGTACCGTTGGCGCGATAGAGAAAAAAAATCTTTAGAACTCATCACTTTACTTGTCGCCATTCCTCAAGATAACGAAGTTAAAATTGACGCTACCGAGCAAATCATCGGATCGCTTTCCAGTCTTTATCACTCCACCCGTTTCAAATTTTTGCAGTTTTTTGTTTCCCAGCCGAGTTTGTCACTGGAAATTATTGGTACTCATGAAGATATTAAATTCTATATTTGCATTCCCAAAAAATACCAGGACTTAGTTGAAAAACAAATATATAGTGTTTATGCCGGTGCCGATGTCAGGGCAACAGACGATCCCTCTCTTTTTACTGAAAACGGTAAGGTTGAATATGCTTGGTTAGGGTTAAAAAAGCTGCCTTTCTATCCGCTAAAAAC
>CAZSLG010000051.1:0-5925 GCA_964607745.1 uncultured Gammaproteobacteria bacterium
CAATGTCAGAATACTCTGGTTTTTTCCAATAATCTTTTTCCATAATAGTAGCTAGACGAATAATGGGGGTGAGATGATTTAGGCGGCAATTGTTCATAAAATCCTGCCACATTTGAAAATTAAGCTGATCGGTTCGAAGAACGATAGTGACATAACCCCAATCACCACCATTGGAGTTGATAATATTTTTTGAGGAGTCAATATCGGAGGTTTGGGAAAGATGAAGGCCAAAGATAGAGCGGTCTGATGCTAAAATAGGATTAGATTTAGCGATTAGTAGGAGAAAAAACAGTAAAATCCACATGGTTTACTATTCTAACAAATGACCAAAGAAGAAATAGTTAAGATGAAAATTTCCCGAGTGGAAAAAGAAATTCGGGATACTCCCTACGATAAAAGCAGTGAACACCATCATGGGGTACTTAAGGCGAAATTATCAAAACTTAAGGATGAACTTGATGGACCGTCGAATAAGGGTGGTGGCGGTGGTGTGGGTTATGCCATTAAGCATTCGGGTGATGCCTCAGTGGTGTTGGTAGGATTACCATCAGTCGGTAAATCAACCCTGTTAAATGCTATTACCAATGCTGAGTCGAAAGTGGGAAATTATGATTTTACGACTTTGGGAGTAGTTCCGGGAATGTTGGAATATAAAGGGGTGCGAATGCAGATACTGGATTTACCGGGAATTATTGAGGGGGCAGCGTCAGGCAAAGGTTTTGGGCGAAAGGTGTTATCGGTGGTGCGGGCGTCAAATTTGGTGGTACTGATGACCGATTTCAAAAGAGCCGGATGGCTCACTAAAATTAAAAAAGAGTTAGAAGATAGTGGCATAAGGCTTAATAAAAATCCACCCAAAATCCACATTCACCGAATGGGTAAGGGAGCCATCCAAATTATTGATCCGTATAAATCACTGCCGGGAGAGGTAATGACAGATGTGGCCAAAGAAATGGGTTTGGACAATGCCGTCATAGAGTTAGGGGAAAAAATTGAATCAATTGATAAATATATTGACGGGCTGTCCAAAACCAGAACTTATATGCCGCTGGTGGAGATAATCACCAAGATTGATGAGATTAAAAAATTTAAAAAAACAGAAGGAGTGTTGTATTTAAGTGCTAAGGACGGAATCGGTATTTTAGAGTTTAAGGAAGTCTTGTGGAGGGGGTTGGGATTGGTACGGGTGTATTTAAAGAGAGAGAGAATGGGTGAGGCAGATAAAAAAGAGCCATTGATTATGAAAAAGACAAACACCCTAAATGATGTGTTGAGACGGATTTCCAATGAGATGAGGGATGATATTAGTCGGGCTTGTATTTGGGGTAAAAATGCCCGTTTTCCCGGACAGGAAGTCAGCTTTAAGTTTCCGGTGTTTGATGAGATGGAAGTGTGGTTTGGGAGATGAAAACGTATTTTTGTAGTATAATATAGGATATGTTTAGAGCAACCGAGGCTATACCGAATGTGGTTGATTATGAAGAGGCGTTGTCGTGGACATTGAGAAATATTGGTAGGCAAAATCCTCTGTATCCAGTGGAGATGGCAAATAGAAAGGCATTAATGATCAGCCCAAGGTATCTTGAGCGAGGTTTTAGAAATCCTAAACATGGTTTGGCAGATGCAAATGAGATGTCAAATATGGCTGTGTTTATTTCGGCTCGAACTGATGATGGGGCACGAGAGGTCATGAGACGAGAAATAGGAGGGGCAGGAATGACTGCAGTGGAGGCGGTGTTCTCTTTGGATTTAATCCGTTTTAATAGATTAAACGATATGTGGTTGGCAGGATTAAGTTTTGCCCGTTTATTGGCATCAGACGCAATTATGTTTCGGGAGAATGTGGGAATATTTGGTTTGGCTGAATTGACCTTTGCCAAGATGTTAAACATACCACTTATTACTGCTGGAGCCGATTATCAAGAGATCGAGAAGTGGTGTATGGGTAAGTTGGGTCGTGCTGGAATAAATCAGCTTGAAGATGTAAGGTCAATTTGGGAATGTGTGATGAAAAATAGAAATTGGCTTGATGAAATAACACATGGTGCTTCGAGACATGCAATTAACAGAACAAAATTGACAACTCAAAATGATTTGACAAGTAATACTTTTCGAGGATTAATTGATTTCTATTTAAGTAATCCGGATTTGAGACTTGACTGGTGTCGCCAATGGACACTAGAGAGACTGGACTTAATGGACACAAAGTTGACGAATTAGTTGAGCTCGTTTGAATATTTCAACCTGGGAAATTTGGGGAAATTGTTGAGATAGAGTTTGAGCGACAGTGTTAGTTCGGGGGGAGAAGCGGAAGACGTGGATTTTTTGAAAGCCAATATGTTTACACAAGTCGTAAGTGTCTTGAAAATCGATGTCGGTTTCACCAGGAAAACCAATGATGATGTCGGCACCCAAAGATAAATTTTTAATTTTTAGTTTTAAATTTTTAATCAATTTATTAATTTTAAAATTGCTATATGGACGGTGCATTAATTTTAGAATTTTGTCGGAGCCAGATTGAAGAGGGATATGGAGAAAATGACTGAGACAGGTAGAAAATTTTTTGTATAAATTTAGAAATTTATTATCAATACAAAGAAGTGGAATAGAACCAAAACTAATAAGCGGGATTTTGGTTTTGGTCAAAAGAGCTTCGAGTAAATTAGAAAACCCCGGAGCGTATTGGTTGAGGTTGACCCCAGTGATAATGATTTCCCGATAACCGTTTTTAACAACTTGATTGACAGTGTTGATGGCATCGTTAATTGGTAGAGACCAGAGATAGGGACGGTGTATGGGGACGGTACAGTAAGTACAGGCAGCAGTGCAACCAGATTGAACTTTTAAAAGATAGCGGTGGGTGTGTGAAAATTTATCACCTATTGTTGGATCATATAAAGATTTTAATATATTAAGTTTTGATTCTTTGATGGTGTTGGGAATAAAGGTAATGTTTTTTAGATTTTTAATATTTTGGGTGTCGGCACAGCCGGAAATAATAATTTGGGCTTTAGGAAATTTAAATTGAAGACGACGAATGAGACCCAATGATTCAACATTGGCTTTGGCGGTGACGGAGCAGGTATTGATAAAGATAATTGAGGGGTCCCCGCTTTTGCGGGGATGACGGGTTTCATACCCTTTATTAATTAAGGTCTGGGCAAAGAGATTGGTTTCGGCGGCATTGACCCGGCAGCCGAGGCTGAAGACAGAAAAATACTTCATCAGAGAATGGTTTTGAAATAGGCGATGGTTTTGATTAATCCCCCTTCCAGTTTTATTTTAGGAACCCATTTCAATTTTTCTTTGGCTAAAGCGATGTCTGGACAACGATGGGTAGGATCGTCGTCGGGTAATTTCTTAAAAACTATTTGACTTTTGGAATCAGGAATTAGTTTAAGAACCAGATCGGCTAATTGTTTGATGGTAAATTCGTTGGGGTTGCCAAGATTAACCGGACCAGTGAAATTAATTGAATTATTTTGCATTTTAATCATGCCATCAAGAAGATCGTCGATATATTGAAAGGAGCGGGTTTGGGAACCATCGCCGTAAATAGTTAGAGGCAGATTCATCAGGGCTTGAACAATAAAGTTACTGACGGCCCGACCGTCGTAGGGGTCCATGTAAGGACCATAAGTGTTAAAGATGCGGATAACCCGGATAGGGGTTTTAAAAGTGCGGTGGTAGTCAAAAAGTAAACTTTCGGCGGCTCGTTTACCCTCATCGTAACAAGAGCGGATACCGATAGGGTTAACATTACCCCGATAATCTTCCTTTTGGGGGTGAACCAGTGGTTCGCCATAAACTTCAGAGGTGGAGGAATGAAGAATGGGAATATTGCCTTGAGTCTTGGCAAATTCAAGGATATTGTAGACACCAAAAACAGAAGTTTTCCAAGTAAAAATTGGGTCTTTTTGATAGGCCGGAGGAGAAGCGGGACAGGCTAGGTTATAAATTTGATCAATTTTATTTTTTATTGTTAGGGGTTTGGTAATATCGCGATTGATGAAGGAAAAATTGGGGTTGGATTCTAAATTTTTAATATTGTTAAGTGAACCGGTGTAGTTATTGTCAAGACAAATGACCTTTTCACCAAGACTGATCAGACGGTGGGTTAAATTGGTACCGATAAAACCGGTGCCGCCGGTGACTAAAATAGTTTTAGACATGTCTCAATTTTCTCATAAGCTCTGAATAAAAGCGAAGATTATGGATGGTGGCGAGACGCAGGGCGGTCATTTCTTTGATACGAAAAAGATGAGCTAAATACGATCGGGAATAGTTTTGACAGAGGTGGCAATCGCAAAATCGAGAAATTGGGTTTTTATCGAGAAAATGAATACTTTTGTCGGGAATGTAATAAGAGTAATCGAGAGAAGAAGCGTTTTTCCGGACATAGAGACGGTTGTGACGGGCATCACGGGTGGGAAGGACGCAGTCGAAAATGTGCCAACTAGATTTGACCAGCGAAGTGATGTCTTGCGGTTTGCCGATCCCAAGTCCATAAAGAAAATAGGAGTCGGGCGTGTTTTGTCGAATGATGTCGGCCGATTTGTGGTCAAAACTACCTTTTAAATTCATAGGCCAACCACCGTAGCCAAGGCCATCGAAACCAATATTGACCAATTCGCGAGTACAAGTTTTGCGAAGAGAGGCGAAGCGACCACCCTGAACTACGCCCAGTAAATAGGGTCTTTTTGGCCACGATTTAGTATTGGCCTCAAAGATTTTTTTACAATTTTCGGCCCACAAAAGTGTCCGACGAACCGAATCTTTGGCTTCGGTTAAATTACTTTTTGGATCAGTAAAATCATCAAGAACGACTATCATGTCGGTTTTGAAAGCTAATTGAGTTTTGATAGAGATTTCCGGAGTAAAAAGAATCTTTTTACCATCCGTTTTGAAATTTACCCCAATATCGGTGACACTGTTTTTACCGCCGAGGGTTTTGGCTAAGGACATCACCTGAAAGCCGCCGGAGTCAGAAATTACAGCACCATTCCAGTTCATGTATTTTTTGATACCACCGAAAGATTTGATGACATCTTTACCGGGATTTGAAAGCAAGTGAAAGGAGTTAACTAAAATTCCCGGAGTTTGGGTATTTTTTATATCGGTGGAATCAAGGGTTTTTAAAACGGCGCGGGTAGCGTCGGGGAAAAAGACAGGGAGGGGAATTTTTTCACCAGAGAGGGTTTCGAAAAATTTAGGTTGAGTCATTGGGAAAAGTAGTATTTGATTATATAATATCGATACCAGAGCCGCTGTGGTGAAATTGGTATACACGCAAGACTTAAAATCTTGTGGTCTCAACAACCGTGTGGGTTCGATTCCCGCCAGCGGCACCGGGGATTGGCGCAATTGGTTAGCGCGCACGGTTTGGGACCGTGAGGTTGCTGGTTCGAATCCAGTATCCCCGACAATGCGGGTATAGTTTAGTGGTAGAACAAGAGATTTCCAATCTCTTGGCGAGGGTCCGATTCCCTCTACCCGCTCAAGGTTTTTTGCCGCTGTGGTGAAATTGGTATACACGTACGTTTCAGAAGCGTATGCCGAAAGGTGTGGAGGTTCGACTCCTCTCAGCGGCACAAAGCGATGGATAAAATTGTCTACTTAAAAAACGAACTAAAAAAGTATCAAAAGAAATTGGTACATATGGCAAAGGAATATGCGATGACCAAAGAAGGAAGTGCTTATGGGGTGGAATATTACGATATTCAATGTCGGGTGTTGCAATCAATGGTTGAAGGGATAGAAGGGGAAATTCTTGAATTAAAAAAGAAAAAAGGTTGATATAATAAAGTCACTTCAAGCCGAAGTAGCCAAGGTGGTCACGGCACTGGTCTGAAAAACCTGGGATGTTGGTTCAACTCCAACCTTCGGCACAAAATGGTAGTTGAAAGTCTGTATATTTCCTAGTAT
>CAZSLG010000052.1:0-5899 GCA_964607745.1 uncultured Gammaproteobacteria bacterium
ATTGGTAAGAAAATTTTTTAGAATTTGTGAGAAAAAGTTTCAAAAAAATTGGGTAAATTTTACTGGTAATAGTATGATTCAGAAATTTTACGGAATTGGGAATAATACACAGACTGTTGGAAACATTATATTAATTCTTGGAGGTAATATGTCTAGAAATATACTGGATCAATGTGTAACCAGTGTGTCCTATAGTTGGGTGTTTATGCCAAAGGATGCCATAAAATTGTAATTACCACTCCCCTACCTTAAAGTAAACGTTGTTTTTGCCGTAATTTAGGCCTATGTTGAGTTTTTATATCTGACTAACAGTCACGCTATTGGACTGCCAATTAAGGTAATCAGAAGAAGGCTATCTTATAATAGTCAAAAACTAGTTGGCCTATAACAAAAAATGATAAAAGCCTATAAGATTGTGAGGCTGTTTACTCTGTCCTCGCTGGTTTTAAGTCTCATTAATATAACGCCGCGGGTATTTCGGGAAAGAACGGGAATATTTTTTAGAGGTAGTTTAATGGTAACAGCTTTTTTGGAGATCAGTATTAAAAGCTCTGTTTTTTCATTAACAACGGCGGTGGCGGCAATATTGCCGGTTTTAGCGGATAGATTCGATACTTTAACTCCGATACCTCCTCGTTTTTGAAGAGGATAGAGGTAGACGTCGCTTCTTTTACCGACTCCGTTTTCGGTAACCATCATTAAGTGTCGGAAAGAAGATGGGTTTCTTTTGGGAGGGAGAATGTCCATGGAGATAACTTCATCCTGGTCTTTGAGGGTAATTCCCCGAACTCCCCGAGTGTGTCGTCCCATGGGACGGGTATCGGTTTCGTTGAAACGAATACATTTACCCATTTTGGTAGCCAGAAAAATTTGATCATTACCGCCGGTGGTCTTGGCCCAGATGAGTTGGTCACCAACGTCTAATTTAATGCTGGTAAGCCCAGATTGGCGGATGTTGGCAAATTTTTCAATGGCAGTTTTTTTGATAACACCCCGGCGGGTGGCTAGAATTATAAATTTGGAATCGGATACTTTGGCAACCGGAAGAACTGCTTCAACTTTTTCGCCGGTGACGATGTTAATTAAGTTGACTACTGCTTGTCCTTTAGATTGTCGGGAGGATTCAGGAATTTCCCAAACTTTTGTTTTGAAACAACGACCCTTGTTGGTAAAAAAGAGGAGATTGTCGTGAGTATTGACGTTAAACAAGCTCTCGACTTCGTCTTCGGTTTTAGTCGACATTCCGCTGATACCCGTGCCTCCCCGTTGCTGGGTGCGATAGGTATCTTGAGGTAAACGCTTGATATATCCACTTCGAGTGATGGTAACCAGGGTGGGTTCGGAAGGAATCAAATCTTCCTCGCTAAAATCGGCTAGGTCCCGGACAAAGATTTTAGTCAGTCTGTGATCAGCATATTTTTCCTTAATTTCTCGGTTTTCGTTTTTTAGAATAGTAATCATTTTACCGGCAACGGTGATAATAGCGGTGAGGTTGTTAATGACTTTTTGGATGTCGACATATTCATCTTCAATTTTTTGGCGCTCTAGGGCAGCTAAACGCCGAAGTTGCATTTCAAGAATGGCAGAGGCCTGAAGATCGCTTAAAGAGAATTTTTCCATTAAATTGGTTTTGGCAGTATCAGCGGTTTCTGAAGCTCGGATGGTTTTGATGACCGCATCTAGATTGTCCAGGGCAATTTTTAAGCCTTCAAGAATGTGAGAGCGTAAATAAGCGGCTTTTAAATCAAAAATAGTTCGTCGGCGGATGATTAACTCTCGGTGACGGAGAAAGAGAAGTAAAAGTTGGCGAAGGTTTAGAGTTTGGGGAACACCGCCAACCAGAGCCAACATATTGGCAGAATATGATGACTGAAGCGGAGTATATTTATAGAGTTTATTTAAAATTGATTTGGGTTTACCGGTTTTTCTAATTTCCAGAACTACCCGAATGCCATGGCGATCGGATTCGTCGCGAAGGTCACTGATACCGATGATTTTTTTATTGGTAGCAAGCTCGGCTATTTTTTGGACCAACTCGGCTTTGTTGACCTGATATGGGATTTCGGAAATAATAATCCTGATTTTACCGGATTTAGTTTCGGTGATTTCGGCACGTCCTCGGAGAGAAAATTTACCCCGGCCTGTTTGATACATTTCAATAATGCCTTTTTTGCCAAAGATCTCGCCGGCGGTGGGAAAGTCCGGACCGGTGATGAATTGACAGAGGTTTTCGACGGTGGTGGTGGTTTCCAAGTTGAAGTGTTGCTGTTCAAGAGTGGTAACCGGAAGAAGAATTTTTTCGATAGTAGTGAGGTTTTTTTGAATCAGAGGTTTGATCTCTAAGTCCGGGATTGTTTTTTCTAAATGACAATTGTCAAGAAGATAATCTATGCCATCGCAGAGTTCACCCAGATTATGGGGTGGAATTCGGGTTGCCATACCGACAGCAATACCGTCGGCGCCGTTTAAAAGTAAATTTGGAATTCGGGAAGGCAGTACGGTTGGTTCAAGGGTAGTAGCATCGTAATTATCCATCATGTTTACGGTTTCCTTATCAATGTCGGCAATCATTTCCGGGGTCAAACGACTCATTTTGACTTCGGTGTACCTCATGGCAGCCGGAGGATCACCATCGATGGAACCAAAATTTCCCTGACCTTTAACCAAAGGATAACGGAGAGAAAAATCCTGGGCTAGGCGAACCAGGGACATATAAACGGCAGCATCACCGTGAGGATGATAGGACTTGAGAACGTCGCCCACCACTGCGGCCGATTTGACGTTTTTGCCGGTCGGACCAAGACCCATTTTGTGCATGGCATAAATGATGCGGCGGTGAACCGGCTTGAGACCATCACGAACATCAGGCAGGGCCCGGGAGACGATAACTGACATGGCATAATCAAGATAGGATTTTTCCATCTCCGGGACAATATCAACATCAATGATCTTGCCGGCATTGTTGACAAAGACCTTGTCGTCTTTAACCATTTTGTTAGGAGTGTTATCTTGCGGCATAGTGTTTATTTAAGTAGCCATTGCTCGTTGACTAGAAGAAACCGATAAAATCCGCTATTGAGAAAATAAAAAACAGTGTTAGTAATTATTGAAATGATAAACAATATTGGCGATGCTTTTATTTTTTTGCTTAAAATTAAAATTAAGTTAAGTAGGTAAAATGCAGAGTTAATGACTAAAACTGTCGTTATATAAAATACAAAAGAAAAATGTTTGGTTTGCGGAGTGAATCCGGGATCTCCAACATAAGCAGGGAATAATAGTGGAAAATTTACTGACAATCCTAAAATATTTTCCACAGCAATTTTGAAAATAATAAAGGAGGCTGTAATAATAATAATTTTAAGCAAGGTGTTTTTGGTCATGAGTTAGATATCTAATGTGGCCAGGTGGGCGTGGGTAACAATAAATTTTTTTCGGGGGGGAACTTCTTCGCTCATCAAGGTCCGGAAGACCTCATCAGCTTTTTGAGCATCAGCAATAGTAATTCGCTTTAAAATTCTGGTTTCCGGGTTCATGGTGGTGGTCCAGAGCTGTTCCGGATTCATTTCGCCTAAACCCTTATAGCGTTGAACCGTATATTTTTCATCAGAGGAAAGTCTGGAGAGATATTTTTCTTTTTCTTCTTCGGTGTAGGCATATTTAATAGATTTACCCTGTTTTACAGCATAAAGTGGTGGCATGGCGATATAAACATAACCTTTTTCCACAGTATAGCTGAGGTGGCGGAAAAGAAGAGTCAACCAAAGAGTGTTGATGTGGGAACCGTCAACGTCGGCATCGGCCATCAGAATAATCCGATGGTAACGGAGTTTTTCCGGATTGAGCGAATCCCCGATACCCATGCCGATAGCGATAATTAAATCCTTAAATTTATCGGAATTAACAATCTTATCCAGGCGCATGCCTTCGGTATTTAGACCTTTGCCCCAGAGAGGTAAAATGGCTTGAAACTTGCGGTCCCGAGCTTGTTTGGCACTGTTATGAACAAAAACACCCGAGGAAAGGGCGAAATTGTGATAATTGGGTACTTCAATGTCATAAACATCCATTTTTTGATCAAGGGGAACAATTTGTTTAATCCGGTGGTTATAGAGAGTAACTGCTTGAGATAAAGAATCCCTGTCTCCGTCGAAAAATCTCTGACATAAAGTATCAAATCTGAGCAGATACTTGTTTTTGGTATTTTTTCGTAAGGTTTCGTATTTTTGGATGTCAATAGACTTTGATTTTAAGTAGATATTGTGGAGTGCCAACAAACCCTTGTTTAAATAGATTTGATTAAAAACATCCAGACGTTTGGCTCTGAATTCTTGAGTCCATTGTTTTGAGGTTTTAATACTTCTCCATTTGAGTAATTTGGGGTTTTCCCATTCCTTGTTTGCCAGTTGGCTAAGTTTGGCCTTTTGTTTCGGATGAAGCTGGAAATATTTTATAGTATTTTGAGATTGCTTGTTTTTGTTTTCTTCTTTACTCCAATATAATTTTTGATTTTCATTCAGTAATTGATTGTTTTTGAGGCGATATTCCTGATTTTGGTGATAAAAATCGAGAAATTTTTGAGCCATAAACTGTTTGTATTCAGGATCTTGCCACTGTTTTTTGGCGTTTTGACTGAGAATTTTTTTCATTTTTGGGGAGGACATGATCGACTTGATTTTTTGGCGGTAGCTGTCGCTCTGGTGAGCTTTGGCTGATTTTATTTTGACATCAGGACGATGGATGGTTTTGCCAAGTTGTTTCCGGTGGAGTATTAGATGTTTTTCTTTCGAGAGTCTGGTAAGGTTGTTTGGATTGTTATTAAGTTTAATAAAGTCGAGATGGTGACGGTGATCGCCGTCATTGATTGAATAAACTTTTTCTCTTAAATTGTATTCATCGGCTAAAAGGTGAGTAAAAATCCACCGTGATTGTCCGGGATCGAAAACCAGTTCGTAGCCCTGAATTGTAATCCGTTTACCCAAATGTGATATCTGTTTTCTTAGGGGCATTAAAGAGTCGTTGGTGGTTAAGCCTATGGCTGGTTTATATTTGCCATTGCGTAGTAGAAATGGGTGATTTGGGGTGCAAACAATCTCTTGATTGTTGTCAAGGATGATTTTAATTACTGAAGCATTTTTTTGAGTAAGACGAGGATGAGTGATGGGTGAAATGCAAATTGATCCCTGTTGGTTTATGGAATAACAGTAGTTTTTCTTGCCTGCACTATCTTCCTGAATTAACTCCACAAAACTTAGACTGCGACCGTCGGTCAAGGCGATTTTGGTATCACCGGAAAAACAACCGCCGGCGGAATCACCTTCGACCACGAAAATCTCACATTCCTCGGGTTTTTTGGATTGACAATCGGCCAGTTTTCCCGGAAGTCCCAGGGAATCAAAGGCACCTTTGCGCATAATGGCGTCTTTAGCGGCTTTGGCGGCCTTACGGATTTGAATGGTTAGGAGGGTTTTACCGACAATAGTTTTGGCAATATCAGGATGTTCTTCGAAGAATATATCCAGTTCTTCCCGAACAATTTTGGCAACAATGGGTTGGACTTCAGAATTGCCTAACTTTCCCTTAGTTTGACCTTCAAACTGAAGATCCTTACTTCCCATTTTGATAGAAATGATGGCGGTTAGACCTTCACGGACATCGTCGCCGGTAATGGAGTCGTCCTTGTTTTTAACCATCTCTTTTCGTTCGGCGTAATCCTTGATAGATTTGGTCAGAGCAGTTTTGAAACCGGAGAGGTGGGAGCCACCTTCATGAGTGTTGATGATATTGACAAAAGAAGGGGTGTTTTCCTGAAAGGAATCATTGTATTGGATGGCCACTTCGGTATCAATTCCTGAATCAGCCCGATGGAGGTAGATGGGAGGATGAAGAACAGTTTTAC
>CAZSLG010000053.1:0-5720 GCA_964607745.1 uncultured Gammaproteobacteria bacterium
AAACGACTATTAATATATTCTTGGCGATAGTAATTATCTTTTTGTTGGGGGTCAAAGTGGTGGGGGCAACGGAAAAGGTGACAACACTGGTCAACCCAGTGAGAGGGAGAGAACTGTGGCGGGATAAAAGCCTAAAACCAATCAGGGGCCAGTACCGGGTGATCCGAGAAAATGATTTTGGGGCGACCTGGCTACTTCAAGACGAGGTGACAGATGATAGTGAGCTGGTAGCGGAAATTAAAAGCTTTAATAAGAAACAAGAGCTGGGGGTATTTTTGGAAGTGACAAAAAAACTGGCGCTAAAAGCGAGGGTTTACTTTGACGAAGAGCGGCCCAGTTATGATCCGGGAGTAATCTTTTTGTCCGGTTATGAGCGGAAAGAGAGAGTCAAAATTATTGATAAGATAATGGACGATTTTAAAACTACTTTTGGCTATTTTCCTAAATCGGCGGGAGCATGGTGGATTGACTCATATTCTCTAAATTATCTAGAAAGGAAGTATGGGATTAGGGCGGCCCTGATTGTGGCCGACCAAAAAACTACCGATAATTACGGTGTCTGGGGGCAATGGTGGGGATTCCCCTACTTCCCGGATAAAACGAATATTTTGACACCGGGAAACTCAAAGATTTTGGTGATGCAGTGGGCGCAAAGAGATCCGAAAACAGCCTACTTTGGTCAAGGACCGGAGGTGTCGAATCACTCACTTCAGGCGAATGACTACATCAGCTTGGGACTAGATACTGAGTATTTCAAAAAAATAGCTAGTATCTATTTTGACCAAAGAAATAAGCTGGGTCAAATTACTGTGGGCCTGGAAACCGGAATGGAAAGTGTGCCTTTTCAAAAGGAATACGAAAAACAATTGGCGTGGATAAAAAAAGAAAAAATAACCGATTTGACTATGAGCCAGATGGCAGATAAATATCGGCAAACTTATGGAAAAAACCCGAATGAAATCTGGATTGAAAACTGGAGACTGACACCAAATTTTAGGGAAAACAAGACGTTAAATGAAAGAATAGATTATGTAAAAGGGATGGCCTTTGAAGATTATCAAAAAAAGAATACCCAATCGTTTCTAAGGCGAATATATGACAAAAACAATTTAGTTAAAGTGCCAATAGTACCAACCGATTGGTGGTGGCAAATAGGATTGATAGTGACAGGGATGTTGGTGGCAATAAAATTGCCAAAATTAAAATGGGTGGGGGTAGCGGGGGTATTGGGAATAGCAGTTTGGGCAGTGATACATGCCCGATACACGGTGGTTAACGGAGAAAAAATGATTGGATTTTTGGTAGATAATTTGCGATTTGTGGGAATAAATTTAAAACACGGCTGGGTAAACACTGATCTAAGTAATTTGGTGGCCAAGTCAATGTTAAAAATTAGGGTGGAGCAAATAAGTTATGTTTATTGGTTATCATTGGGATTAGTGGTTGGAAAAATATATGGAAAATTTAACCAGACAAGAAAAGATAAATAAAATGATGGCGGCACGACATCAGGGAATAGTAGTGCTGGAAGACATCCATGATCCGCATAACGCAGCGGCGGTGTGGCGGTCAGCTGATGCTTTTGGATTTGGAAAAATATATATAATTTTTGATAAGGAAGCTAAATTTAACCCAAAAAAAATAGGTAAAGAAACGTCGGGGTCGGCCAATAAATGGTTAGATTTTGAAATATTTAGTAGTGCGGAGGAATGCTTCCAAAAACTAAAAGAACAGGGTTATAAAATTTATGCGACAGTTTTGGATAGAGAGGCTAAAAAATTAGAGAAAATAAAATTTGAAAATAAGGCGGCGATAGTTTTGGGAAATGAGCATCGGGGATTGTCGGAAGAAGCCATAAAGATGGCGGATGAAAAAATATATATTCCAATGCTGGGGATGGTACAGAGTTTGAATTTGTCGGTAACCGCAGGGATTTGCATGTGGGAATATGTGATAGGGTAATTCTTTGTATCTTTCCGATTAATGTGATATTATTAGACATGCCGGTTAATATGCGACCTACTTCGAGCAGATTTAGGGTGGAAGCAGTAAGGGTGGGAATTTGGGGGATGACACAAAAATTAATTCTAAGTGATTTTATAGTAGTGGAGAGTGGAGATCGGGTGCAAAGAGAAATAACGTCTGGAGTTCTTGACGCCACCTGGCTAAACGTTAAGCACTATGCTGATGGTGGAGCAAGGGTTGAACTAGATGATCCTCCGCGTTACTTAGGTCCCATTGTCAGTATGGTCTCGTCGGTTAGACGTGATCTGGGTAGGCGGAATGGAATGGAAGAAGCATGTAATATAAATTTCCCTTGGCCTAGACACAAAACAACCGTAGAAATTCCATTGGCTGTAGGTTCGGTTCGAGTTGATATCGAGCGGGTTACTTAGTTTTTTTAAATAAATTGAGATAAAATGCTTTTATGGCAGTAAAAAATATAGACGAAAAATATTATTGCGCGGTTTGCGGCAATGAGGTAACGGTGACTAAGATTGGCGGCGGGACATTGGTTTGCTGCGGACAAGCGATGGTTCTTAAATAGTAGACAAAATGCCACGGGCAGCGAAGATGCCGGAGGCGGCGGCACCAACAATGTTTCCGGAAGTACCAGCACCATCACCGGCAACAAAGAGATTTTTTATTTCAGTTTGAAGTAATTTATTTACCTTAAGCCGATTGCCGCGCAGTTTGATTTCAGGAGCATAGAGAAGAGTGGATTCATGATTGATACCAGTAAGAACCCGATTTAAGATGTCTATACCCTCCAAAATATTGGTAACAATCCGGTGAGGAAGGGCTAAGGAAATATCGCCGGGAACAACGTCTTTGAGGGTAGGAACGACAGAATTACTATTGATTTTATCCCAAGTACTGCGGTGGCCAGTGCGCAGGTCTCCTAAACGCTGAAGAAGAGGTTTGCCGCTGCCCAACTGATTGGCTAATTTGGCCACAAAGACGGCATATTCTGATGTATCTTCGACCGGGTCAGTAAGAATAATAGGAGTAGTAAAGTTGAAATTGGAATTAGGTGAATCATGAGAATTATTGGAGTAACCATTGACACAGACAAATTCGTCGTATTTTTCGACGGCGACATGACCATGAGGACAGGGACAAAAAGTGCGGATAACATCACCATAAGTAGGAGTGATGATGGAGTAAATGTTTTCATGGAGAATGTTGGAATGGCTTTCCATAATAGTTGAAGGAAACTCAACCCTAACTCCAACTTCAATTTCCTGAAAAGTGTAGGAGATACCAATATTTTTGGCCTGAAATTTGAGCCAATTGGCGCCAATGCGACCGGGAGCAATCAAGAAGTTTTTAGCAGTAAAAACCGAGTCTTTGGATTTTAGGCCAATAATTTTTCCTGATTTTTCCAGAATAGTATCGATTTGGGTTTCGGTAATAATTTTGACACCGGCTGATTCCAGTTTTTTGACAATATTGCCGACAACCGCGGGAAGAAAATCGCTACCAACGTGTTTGCAACGACGAATATAGAGTTTAATGCCATTTTGGGCGCATTCTTTGACTAAGGCTTGAGCTTCACCCAGATTACCAGGGGTATAGGGACCGGTCGCGCCAAAGTCAGTAAACTGTTGGTCGATATCATTTAAAACCTTGGAATATTTTGCCAAAGGAATAATGTCTAAAATTTTTTCATGGGAAAGAACCGGAGTGAAATGAAGTTTACCGTCGGAATAAGTACCGGCTCCCCCAACCCCGCGCATAGCCTCAGTTCGGGGACGTTTTTCCAATGAATGACCACCTTCAACAATGGTAATTTTTAGTTTTGGTTTTTGGGAAATAAGTTCCAGGGCAGCGAAGAGACCGGCGGGACCGGTACCCAAAATAAGGACATCGGAGCGGGTTGACACATTTTAGAGTCTAGCACATGTAAAATAGGGACATGGACGGAAAATGGAACCTGGATCCGATATTAAAAATAAAAGATTTTGACGGACTGTATTTGGAGTTGGAAAATGATTTGGAAAAAATGAGGAAATATGTCGGTGAGTTAAAGCCTGATATTTCTCTAAAAAAATTTAAAGAGATTTTGGAATTTTCGGAAGAAGAGGAAGAAAAAATGGCAAGACTCGGCGGTTTGCCGGGACTGATGGAGGTGGTTAACCAAATAGACCCGGAGGCAAAACTATTAAAATCAAAAGTGGAAAACCTGGCTCTAAGGTGGAGTGAAGTAGGGATAATTATGTCTTTGTGGATTAGGGGCAAAAGAGAGCCAATATTAGACGATAAAAATGCAAAAAGAATTTTTGGAGTGATAACTGATCTTCAATACGGACTAAAACGAAGCCGAGAATTGGCTAAATATAGTTTATTGGAGCGAGAGGAAAACATAATTGTAAATAAGGATGTCAACGGCATGGGGGTGCTGGAGGAACTAAGGGAAATGATATCGGCGGAAATGGAATACGAGATAGAAATAGGCGGAAAAAAGAAGCTAATAAAGACCCAGTCAGAATTACTGGCTCTGGTTTATGACCCCAGAGACGGGGTGAGAAAAGCGGCCTATGAAGCACTGCTTTTAAAACAAAAAGAAAACCTACCTAAGTTCTTTGCCATGTATTCCGCCGTAGTTAAGGATTGGAATTATGAGAAAAAACTGCGGGGTTACAAAAGTGCGATAACAGTGAGAAACCTGGCCAATGATGTGCCGGATGAAGCGGTAGAAGAACTACTTGGCAGCTGCAGTATTAATCGAGGTATCTTTCAGGAATATTTTAAATGGAAGGCAATGGAACTGGGAAAAGAAAAACTAGAGCGCAGTGATGTGTATGCACCGATTGCTAAAAAAGAAAAAAAATATACAATCGAAGAGACTAAGGAATTGGTGCTGGAGAGTCTCTCCCAATTTTCGGATAAATTTTATAAATTCGGCAAAGAAATAATTCTGGGAAAGCAGATTGACTGGATGCCGAAATTAAATAAAAGAAGCGGGGCATTTTGCGCCACCATATCGCCAAAAATCAAACCATATATAATGCTGAACTTCACCGGAACACAGCGGGATGTGTCGACACTGGCTCACGAGGTGGGACACGGAATTCATTCGATGTATGCTGCTGGCCACTACCCTTCGGCCCAAAATGCCAGCTTGCCGCTGGCGGAAACTGCCTCAACTCTGGTAGAAATGATACTGTTTGAAAAAATACTGGCAGCGGAAAAAGATAAAGAAATAAGAAGGGCAATGCTGTCCGACAAAATGGCTGACGCTTATGCCACGATTTGCCGGCAAAATTATTTTATATTGTTTGAAAAAGAAACCCATAAAAAGGTTCCCCAAGGGTTAAGGGCTGAAGATTTGTCAGATCTATATTTTAAAAACCTAAAAGATCAATTTGGAGAAAGTGTTTTAGTATCACCGGATTTTCGATATGAGTGGTCATATATTTCCCATATTTTTGCCAGCCCTTTTTATTGCTATGCCTACAATTTTGGCGAATTATTAAGTTTGGGATTGTATGCCAGATATAAAAATGATCCGAAAGTTTGGCGGGGGCGAATTGAAAAGATATTGGAGGCCGGAGGAAGTAAAAACCCGAAAGAAGTACTCAATAGTATTGGAATCGATACCCGGAATTCAGGATTTTTTCAGGAAAGTTTTGATATTATTGCTGGTTGGCAAAAGCAGTTAACAAAAATATGAACGAAGAAACAGTTAAATCGCTAATATTATTTTTCTCCAGATA
>CAZSLG010000054.1:0-2859 GCA_964607745.1 uncultured Gammaproteobacteria bacterium
AAAATCCAAAACCGCCAGTAGGCGGTTTTTTATGGTGGCCATAGCTCAGCTGGTTTAGAGCGTTCCCCTGTGGAAGGAAAGGTCGAGGGTTCAAATCCCTTTGGTCACCCAAATTGTAGAGACGTGATTAATCACGTCTCTACAAAAAATATGATCTATAAAGTTTTTAAAATTTGTTCACATCATACCCATACCGTGGTCACCATTCCGCGGGGTGAAGTCGTGACCTAAATATAAATTATTCATTTTATTAAATCCCCGCATTAGGGGATTTTTTTATCCCCAAAATTATTTATTAAAAAATATATGTCTCGATATTATGAAATTAAACGCATCGTCGGGTATACCTATCTTGACGGCTCTCCTGTCGACAACACAAAGGGGTGGATTTCCCCAAGGTGTGGTCCCGAGCAAAAAGATATCCAGTGGCTACCTGGGCCAAATGGTGAACCTTATGGTCAAGCCTTAGAATTAGTGCCGATAATCCAAAGAGAAAGACGAAAATGGCAAGCCTATATACCCGGATCAGGTAACCCCGGTGGTCACTAATCCTCCCCCGGCTATGCCGGGGAAGAATATTATTAAATGTTAAAATCTAACTATGAACCCTAACAATAATGATTCTTTAAAACCCCAAACCCTGCGGGGTTTCAATGATTGGTTTGCTCCGGATGTCAAACTCCGGGAATATGTCATCAACATTTTCAAATCTGTTTTTGAGAAATACGGTTACGAACCTTTAGAAACTCCAGCTGTTGAATACAGTCAGTTTATGCTGGGAATTAGTGGCAGCGAAGCCGAAAAACAATTTTATCGCTTCCGTGATCCCGGAAATCGTGATGTCATGCTCAAATATGAAGTCATGACCGGCATGTGCCGGGCTGTCGCTTCTAATATCGACAAAATCTCCTTCCCTTACAAGCGCTACCAAATTCAACCTGTTTGGCGGGCCGAAAACACTCAAAAGGGACGTTATCGCCAATTTACCCAAGCTGATGCTGACACCATCGGCTCCCCTTCTATGACCGCCGATGCTGAATTTATTCAAATGGGTCTCGAAATTGTGGCCAGGTTGGGCTTCAAAAAATATCTGGCCCGAATTAGCAACCGTAAATTTCTTGACGGTCTGCGCGAATATCTGGATATTCCTCAAAAAAGTTTTTACGGTATGTGTATGTCCATTGATAAATTAAATAAAATCGGCCCAGCCGGGGTTTCAAAAGAGCTGATTGAAAAACGCGGTCTTTCTCTCCAACAAACTCAAGAAATACTTAATATTATCAATACCGACAAATACTCAAAGATGGATAACATTCAAATTATTGAACAATTAATACCAACAGTCGGAAAAACTAAAACAGGCATGGAGGGTCTTGCCGAATTAAAAGAAATATTTTCTTATTTAATGTTATCTAATGTATCAGACTCACTCTTCCGTTTCGACACCTCCATCGCCCGCGGTCTGGCCTCCTACACCGGTCCGGTTTGGGAGTTTGAAATTATTGATGGTGGTATCGGCTCCATCGCTGGTTGTGGCCGTTACGACAATTTGATTGGCCGATATCTAGGTAAGGATAAAATTATTCCCGCTACTGGCGGCTCCTTTGGCATTGAACGAATTTGCGACATCATCTGTGCTCAAAAGATCTTTGATCCCGGCCGAACCAATACTCAAGTCCTGGTAACCATTTTCTCTCCGGAAACTCAAATCAATAGCCTTAGTCTGGCTAACCAATTACGCCAAAGTGGAATTAACACCCTTCTCTACCCCGATACTAACAAAATCAGTAAACAATTCAAGTATGCCTCCGACAAGGGCATTCCCTTCGTGGCTGTCATTGGGCCAGATGAAATTACCCAAAATATGGTCACCCTCAAAAACATGTCCACCGGCGACCAAAAAACTCTTAGCCAAGAAGATCTTTTGGCTCAACTCTCTTAATCCACTCAAATCGATCAAAATCACGGTCAAAGCTGACAATAATATCGCCATCTTCCATTGCTGATGCAATTACACAATCATTAAATTTTACATTTAACTTTTCAAACAATTGGATGGATTTATCTATCTGGTACTCATATTTGACCTTTACACCCGCCATCCCCAAAATTGATTTCACAAAACTGACGATTTCCGATTTGTCACTTTTATAAAATCGACCCAAAAGCCAAATAACTTCTTCCAAAACAATTGCCGGAACCACAGCATCAAATTTTTGAGAGTCTTTCACTTTATTAATCCATTTCGTAGTTTCAACCTGCCCTTCAAACAATCTAGCGAAAACATTTGTATCTATATATATTTTCATATTCCTCCATCATAATTTTCTTCCATGTATTTACGAAAGTCAAAATCCTTAGGTGCTTTTATTTTAGCCATCCCTGCGAACTCCATAATGTCTCTCACGGGCTTTAAAATAATTTTATTATCAACAATTTCAAAACCTAACTTTCCTGGTTTTTTTATCTTTAGTTTCTTTTGCACTTTTTCCGGAATATATATTAATCCTCTACTGGATATTGACACGGTTGTAATCATAAATTTATGATAATACATAAACTATTGATTGTCAATAACTTATGCTGTTTACATAATCATATATTCTATCGCTACAAAAAAACTGATTTCTTGTTATAATACTTACCTATGAAAGCCGCTATTCATCCTCAATATTTTGATAACTGCGCCGTAACTTGTGCCTGTGGTAACAAATTTACCACCGGTTCTACTATCGAAAAAATCGAAGTCGAAGTTTGCTCAAAATGCCATCCATTTTTTACGGGTACTCAAAAATTTGTCGACATTAAAGGAAGAATTGATAAGTTTCGTGAGAAACAAGCTCAAGGTGTTGCCTTCAA
>CAZSLG010000054.1:2959-5289 GCA_964607745.1 uncultured Gammaproteobacteria bacterium
ATGCCCACCATCAATCCCAACATTGCCATCCTTGAATTTCGTCCTGGTCCCGGTGGTGACGAATCCTCTCTCTGGATGGAGGACCTGATGCGTATGTATGGTCGTTATTCTACTAAAGTTGGTTGGAAGACCAGTCAAATTGATACCAATATTATTAAAATTTCCGGTATTGGCGCCTTCGACCAGCTTCAATGGGAAACCGGTACTCACCGGGTTCAACGGATTCCGATCACTGAAAAGCACGGCCGGATTCATACTTCCACTGCTGCCGTTGTTGTTCTTCCCCAAATTACCTCTTCTGACGTCCAGTTTAATCCTGATGATGTTGAAATCACTGCCACCCGGGCTGGCGGTCACGGTGGTCAAAATGTCAACAAAGTATCAACCGCCGTTCGCCTCCTTCATAAACCCACCGGCCTCACCTTTTCGGTGCGTCAAGAACGCTCCCAACAACAAAACCGGGAAATTGCTCTCGATCTTCTTCGGGCCAAACTTTGGCAAATGGAAGAAGATCGGCGCCTGGCTGCTACCGGCTCCACCCGCGATAAAATCGGTTTAGCTATGCGGGCTGATAAAATCCGCACCTATAACTATGCCCGAAACCAAATCAAAGATCATCGTATCAACAAAGAATTTCCTTTATCTAAATGCCTCGACGGCGATCTCACCGATATGCTTCTCGAACTCTCCGTTCTCGACCAACCTGAAAAACCCCAATCTACCTCCTAATCGCTAATTTGCATTCATCATAGTCCTATAGTATACTCTCCAGAATGAGACCCCCATTTATGCTTCCCGATTCCGATTCCGCAGGAACCGCACACGAACCCCCAGGTGTCCCAAGCAGACATGGCTACAACGACACGGAAAACGCCATCTTTATTCGTAACGCACAAATACCCCATCGTTCCCCACTCCAAAAAGCACTTGGCTGGAACCCCTGAGACGGTATTGGCGACAAAGTTATTCAAATAGCCCTAGCACCGATTAATTTAGCTTTCGCTGGCATAGACGTCCTAACCAGAAAAAAATCATGATAAGATCTACCTTTTTTTCTCCAACCTAAACCCGGCTCTTTCAAAGTGTTGGTCAAATCCAAACACTCCCTTAATTCCCAATCTTTTCATCTGAGAAAAAGTTACCGAATCGGTAAACGACAAGCCACTCCAATCTTTTTTAAACCACTCCCATGCTTTTTTTTCATCAGAAACCGACACCCTATATATCTTAATCATTTGCTTTGAATTCAATATATATTCCCGAAACAACATCGCTTTTTTCAAGCCACACTTCACTCTAAGCATAGTCGAACACTCATCAACAATGTAGTTAGAGGTCACTAACTCTACTTTATTTTCCAACAACTCTTCGATAATCTTTTCGGCCTCTATGTGAAATTCGTCTCTTTCATCAAGCCAAGCCTTGAATCCACTTGAATCAACAAATACATTCATTACTTGCCTCCGTAAACCGCCATATCATCGTCACTAAAACCGGATTCAGGTTCACTTTTTATTTTTCTCGCTTCACTGGCCAAGTTTCTCAAATCCAACTTCCGCTTACCCCCAACCCTTCCAACCTCCTCACCTAAAACAGATTTCACCACCGAATCATTTGCTAAAAAATTTATATATTCGTTAAAGCTCATATTATTTGCCACAGCCATTGTTTTAATATTGATCCAATCAGCCCTGTCCATCCTGATGTTTGTTGTTACTTTTGTATTCATAGTATAAATCATACTATAGTATGATTTATCTTGTCAAGACCTACCCCTTCTTCTCCAGTTTCACCTTAATCTCGATTTCTTTTTTGTCTCTCCAGATTTTAAGAGTTATTGTATCTCCAATTTTTTTAGTATTAACATAAGTCGATAATACCGTATTTTTTTCATCGGATAGCTTTTTGCCATCTACTTCGGTAATAATATCCTCCACTTTTACTCCTGCCTTCTCTGCCGGACTTCCCGACACCACCTCCACCACATAAGCACCGCTAGGAACCTCATTTAATAACGCTGCCTGCTTACTCACCATCCGATAAACTACCCCCAAATACGGTCGGTCAAATTGCCCAGTGCTTTTAAAGTTACCAATCGATTCTTTAACAATATTTATCGGTAGGGCAAATCCAATATTTTGGCCACTCTGAGATACTGCCACATTTACCCCGATTACTTCACCACCGGAATTAAACAAAGGTCCTCCGGAATTGCCGGGATTGATGGCCGCATCGGTTTGAATCACGTTATCCAACTTCTCACTCCCCTCAAACGGACTCCCGGCCGTTATTCCTCTTCCCAATCCCGATATCACCCCCTTGGTTACCGT
>CAZSLG010000055.1:0-5216 GCA_964607745.1 uncultured Gammaproteobacteria bacterium
TCCATAATTTTAAAAGTTTTTGGTTCGAGTTTTTAGAATTGGCCGGATCATAGAGAAAAGTTTGCCAGCCAAGATCCCTGGCGGGATCGAGATTTTTGGGCTGGTTGTCGATAAACAATATTTCAGAGTCAGGAACATTGGCACGTTTTTGGGCTAAGTGATAAATTTCCAAATCGGGCTTTCGAAGCTTTACCACCGAGGAATCAATAATTTGGCGCCAGACAACCGGCGGTAATAATCCCCTCTTTTGAATGGCGGGAAACATATTGACATACATATTGGTCAGTAAACCTACCGGACACTTCTGGCTTATTTCCTGAATTGCCGGCCAAATTGATGGATTGGTTTCAAAACGATTGACAAAGCCATTTAGTAAAAAGGAATAATCAGACGGCGTATTTAATTGAAAATGTTTTTTAATTTGTTCAAAAAACACGTCAGCGTCGAGATCGACGCAAAGGCGCTTTTCAATCTCGGACCACAATTTGTCATACTCATCTCTAAGCTCAGGGGTAACGCCGATTTCTTTTTTTAATTCCTCCCATTTATTAGTGCCGGAGAAATCTAACTCAACCACCCCGCCGACATCAAAATAAACAAATTTAATCATCGTGTTTGGGAAATTTAAGTGCTGGAAGGAGAGCTGCCGCCAATATAAATAATCCACCAAGATAGATATTTATTTTTAATACTTCCCCGAATATTAGATATCCAAATATTGACGCAAATATAATTTCCAGCGGAAGAATTAAGCTTCCGATTTGAGCTTCAACATATTTAAAACCACGGATTAAAAGAAACATGGTAGCCACGTTGGAAAGGGCAAATATTAATATCCAAATCCAACTATGATATTGATAAAATGCCGGTAATTTTTCACCAGCGATAGTAGAACCGATAAAACAAACCAACAATGTGGTTGACTGATCAAGAGACATCATTTGAAATTCTGAATATTTTCCAGACACCTTTTTAGAAAGAGTGTTCCAAAATCCAACCAATAAACCCGATAAAAGGGCAAATAATACATAGATATTATTAACTAAAGTGATGTCCGATTGATAAATGAGAAATAGACCAATAAAAACTAAGACTAGTGAAAAAACCTTATTAAGATTTAGTCTTTCTGAAAAAAATATTTTACCTGAAATTATTCCACCCAAAATCATTGTAGAATATATTAGAAAATAGCTCATTCCTAAGGATAAATGGTTGAAGGCCATGAAGGTTATCACTGGCTGCAAAGATGCCGGGAGAATCCAAATTAGAAACCATTTTAGGTCATATTTTTTAACCTTTTGCCACTCGAACTTTTTAAAAACCAGCATCAACAGAATTACAGAAAGGGTGATTGATGACCTCACCCAACTTTGCGAAAAAGAACCAAATCCGCTGACATATCTTGAAAAGATTCCATATAAACCATAAATAACCGTTGAGGTCAAAAGAAGGGTGGAACCAATAAGTCTTTTATTCATTTTTACTTAACTAAGTTGTGGATAATGACATTTTTTCCATTTTTTGCCGGAACCGCACCAACAGGGATCGTTGCGGCCGAGGTTGGGAGCGGAGGTGGGCTCAACATAGGTACCGCGGGAACCACTCTGTGGAGATTGCTTCGGGTTACCTCGCAATGACGATCCATCGCTCGCAATGACGCTGGGTTCGTCAACTGGCGCATTTGGGTCGACGATGTCACCACGGGCTTCAGTGACTTGATGCGGGGTAAAAGCCGGTTTGTCGATGGGCTCGAGACGGAAGAGCATCCGACAGAGATTAGCCTCGAAGCGACGCATTAGAGCCTGAAACATTTCGTAGCCTTCTTTGCGGTATTCGATGAGAGGATCTTTTTGGGCATAACCACGGAGGCGAACACCGTCGCGAAGATCATCCAGAGCGGTGAGGTGTCCCACCCAAAGCGGATCGAGGGCTTCGATAATGGCATAGGTAACAATGTCATGACCAATAGTCTCACCGAAATACTTTTGACGTTCCTGCCATTGATCCAATAAAATTTTGGTTAAATGAATGGATTTGTCGGGTACGGTGGCTAAATCTTTTTCCAGCCGGCGGCGGTCGAGAGGATTTAGAGGAAGGATTTCGGAAAATTCCAGAGCCAGCGCTTCCGCATCCGGAAAACCCATAACCAAACGGCTGATTTCGGAACCTAAAACTTCGGCAATTTTTTGACTGTTTTTGGCAGGGTCTAATTTGGCCTGTTGAAGGGTGTTATCCCGAAGAGAATAAATTATTTGGCGTTGTTTGTTGATAACATCGTCGTATTCCACCAAATTTTTACGGATATCAAAATTGTAGCCTTCGACTTTAACCTGAATTTGTTCCAAAACCCGTGACACCAGCGGATGAGTTAAAGCCTCGTTTTCGGGCATATTAAAGCGGGTCATCAGACTAGAAATTTTGTCACCGCCAAAAATCCGCATTAAATCATCATCAAGGGCCACATGAAACTGGGAAAAACCCGGATCACCCTGCCGGCCACTTCGTCCCCGAAGCTGATTGTCGATCCGGCGGGATTCGTGGCGTTCGGTGCCGATGACGAAAAGACCACCGAGACGGACAACTTCGTCATGCTCTTTTTGCCAATCCTTAGGGCTTTGTTTATCTGAAGGACCGCCCAAGATAATATCGACTCCCCGACCGGCCATGTTGGTGGCGACAGTGACGGCTTTTAATTTGCCGGCGCGGGCAATGATTTCGGCTTCGGAGCGGTGATTTTTGGCATTTAACATTTGAAAAGGAATACCTTTGTTTTTGAGCATCGAAGCGACAATTTCATTTTTGGCAATAGAAGTGGTGCCAATCAGTACCGGCTGGCCTTTGGCATAAAGTTCGGCGACTTTGGAAGCGATAGCAGCATATTTGGCCCGCTGATTTTTGAAAATTAAATCTTCGGAATCGATTCTGATTAGATTTTGATTGGTAGGAATGGTAACCACTTCGAGCTTGTAAATCTTTCTGAATTCCTCAGCTTCGGTGGCGGCAGTGCCGGTCATACCGGATAATTTTTTGTAAAGCCTAAAATAATTTTGAAAAGTAATGGTGGCCCAAGTTTGGGATTCTTGTTGGACTTTAACATCTTCCTTGGCTTCAACCGCCTGATGAAGACCATCAGACCAGCGGCGTCCCTGCATTAAGCGCCCCGTAAACTCGTCAACAATAATTATTTCGCCGTCTTTGATAACATAATCTTTGTCTTTGTGAAAAAGAGTCTGGGCCTTGATGGCATTTTCTATATAATGAATAGTTTCAAAAGATTCCTCATAGAGATTGCCGATATTTAGGATCTTTTCCACCCGTCGGATACCGAATTCGGAGAGGGTGGCACTCTTGGATTTTTCATCAACCACATAATCGGTGGGCTGTAACTGGGCGGCAATTTTGGCGAATTGATAATATTTGTCGACCGGTTGGGAATTCGGCGAGGAAATAATTAAGGGAGTGCGGGCTTCGTCGATTAGGACAAAGTCAACTTCATCAACAATGGCAAAATTAAAAACCGACCGTTGAACTTTTTGATCAAAGTTTTTGACCATGTGATCGCGGAGGTAATCAAAGCCGAATTCATTGTTGGTGCCATAGGTAACGTCGGCGCGGTAGGCCTCCTGACGGGTGATGGGGCGAAGGTGTGCCAAGCGGTCATCAACGGTTTCCGTGGCATCGGTATAGGTGGGATCTAAAATAAAGGATTCTTCGTGGACAATAGCCGAGGTGGTCATACCCAAAAGATTGAGAGCCTGAGGATACCAACCGGTACCGACCCGGGTGAGATAGTCGTTCGGGGTTATAATATGAACCCCAAGGCCGGTGAGCGCATTGAGGTAAGCGGGAAAGATAACCGAGTGAGTTTTACCCTCGCCGGTGCGCTGTTCGGCGATAGAGCCCTGATGGAGAGCAATAGCCGCCTCTAATTGAACATCAAAAGCCCGTTGTTTAATAGTCCGGCCAATGGCTTCCCGGACCACGGCATAGGCTTCGGGTAAAAGTTCGTCGAGAGTCTCGCCTTTAGTTAGGCGTTTTTTAAATTCGTCGGTTTTAGCTGTTAAGTTCTTATCGGTGAGTTTCTTGGTTTTGGTCTCAAGAGCGTTGATTTTGTCAACTATGGGCTGATAGCTCTTAAGACGCTTGGCATTTTCGTCGAAGAATTTGGAGATGAATTTAAACACAGGTAATTATAGCTTAAAAAAGACTAATCCCGGTAACGGGCGAAGCCTGTTACCGGGATAGTGGCTCCTCTAGTGATGTGATTTGATTACCGAAAAGCCGGTGAGGCTCTGCAGGCAATCGGGAATATTAATGGAAGCGTCTTTGGTTTGAAAAGATTCCATAATGGCCAACATAGCCCGGTCGGAAACAGCGGTGGAATTTAAAATATGAACGAATTCATTTTTGCCGTTGATTTTGACTTTGGTATTTAGACGTCTGGCCTGATAATCGGCACAATTACTGCAGGAACCGGTTTCTTTATAGGCATCTAAACCCGGAAACCAGCAATTGATGTCGTACATCCGGCGGTTGGGCTGGGGTAGATCACCGGTGCAACAGTTAAGAACCTGATAGTGAAGGCCAAAATCTGAAAGAATTTCCTCTTCGACAGAGAGCATTTCCAGCTGCATGGCATCGGAAATTTTTAAATCGGGCAGGGTAAAAACATTCATTTCGACTTTGTTAAAGTGATGAACCCGAAGCATACCTTTCATATCTTTGCCGTAGGTACCTGATTCTCGGCGGAAGCAGGGAGAAAAATTGACGTATTTTAAGGGAAAGACTGACTCGGACAAAATTTCATTTTGATGATAAGGGACGACAGAATGCTCAGAAGAGCTGATAAAAATCAGATCGTCGTCGGGGACGGAATAATAGGCACCCATTAAATTTTTATTACTGGTGTAGCCGCAACCCCATTCAGTCCGGGATTTGACCATTAAGGGCGGCAACATAGTTTGGAAACCCAAGGCACTTATTTTCTTGATGGCGTAAAACATGATGGCCATTTCCAAAATGGCGCCTTCATTTTTGTAGTAGCCAAAGCGGGCGCCGGAAAGCTCCCCGGCTTTGTCTTTGTCAATGATATTGAGTCTTAGACCCAGATCCTGATGATCGAGGGGGGTAAAATCAAAAACGGGTTTCTGGCCGACGGTTTTGATAACCACATTACCGGTTTCATCGGGACCGACGGGTACATCGTCGGCGGGGGT
>CAZSLG010000056.1:0-5113 GCA_964607745.1 uncultured Gammaproteobacteria bacterium
GGTCTAAAATCAGGAAATTGCAATTAATTTAGGTGACCAAATTGCAACGGTGCCCGTTGAGCTGGTTTTCCAGAAACATGTTGACCAGTTTTTTGAAGAGGTTTTTGTTATTTAGGTATTGATCAAAGATAATGTTATCGATATTGGCGTTTTGGGCGAATTGGGCATCGATTTCTGAATCACCGAAATAAATAAATTCATTGCTGGGAACACTGGAGCGCTTAATTAAGTCGACCAAACAATAAGGATTGGGTTTTTTGTAACCGCTATCAACACAGGAAATAACTTCATCAAAATAGGGAAAAATCTGATTTGCCTTAAATACTTTAACCATCAAATCCTTTGATCTGTTGGTGCAGACAAAAAGTTTTTTATGGTTACGTTTTAAAAATTCAAGGATATCGACTACTCCGTCGAATAGTTTCATCTTATCGATATTTTCCTCTTGAATCTGATGGTCGTGTTTAAGTAACTGAGTAATATCGGCCTTGAGGTTTAATTTCTTGAGAATGTGAAGATAGAGATCTTCAATAGTCATTCCTCTAATTGATTCATGAAGCTGAATTACTGCCTCGAAGTTGATTGAAGGGTCAACGTTGGTGATGACTCGGGCAATGGTTTCCCCACAGAATTGGCGACCATCAACTAAAGTATCATCGAGGTCAAAAACAAAAGCGTTTTTGAAAGAATGAGCTTTATCAGTATTTTTAGTACTACCTTCAAAGAAGTTGGAGACAGGAACCTTGATGATACCGGCAATTTTTTCTAACTGTTGAATTGATGTCTGACTAACACCGAGTTCATAGCGGCTAATCATTATTTCAGTACAACCGAGGTGTTTTGCCAGTTCTTTCTGAGTAATTCCTGATTTAGTTCTTAATTCTTTTATCTTTTTACCGATTTGATTTTCCATGGGGATGAGTATACATCCGAGTACTAGTTGGTGTCAATCTACCGTATTTAAGTTGAGGATTTTTTGAGAGTCGAGAGAATTTGGCTGTGGATAGACTTAAAGGATTTCTTGGTGACAAAGACAATTTCATCAGCAAGATGTTTAACAATCCCTTCCATAACTTCACTGTTGGTCCGGGCAAATTTTTCGGCAGTTTGAATTTTGTTTTGAAAAAGCAATTTGAGAATAGGAACGGTTTTAATGGGATCGTTTATATACAGGGCTTCTTTGGTAAGTTTGGGTTCAAATAAAAGGGCAGTGTCCAGAGGTTTACCTAAGAGTTTAAAAAATTCCTTGACTTCATCCTTGGAAATCAGGTGTCGTAGGCCGCTTTTGGCAACATTATCAATCGGAACCGAGGCTACCACTGACTTATCCCGCTCACTGGCTTCAAGGGGTCGGTAAAAGAAACACTTTACCGGAGCACCTTTGAGATCTTTTTGAGTTTTAACAGCGTAAATTTGATAAATATTTTCGAAATCAACAATGTGGTCACCAACTTTAAAATCGGTCATAGATTTGGGGAACAGTCCTATTATATCAGAAATTCGGCTTAAGAATGGCAGCCAGTTGACGAATGAAGCTAATCATGACGGCAGGAGCCATCAGACTAATGGAATCAATGCCGTTGTCATCTTTTATAACCCATGGTTTGGTTTTAATCTGGATTTTACCAGTTGAGTCTCTTTCGTAAAAAAATTCTGGAGTGATTTCGTAGTCGTCAAAGAGGTTTTGATTTTCAATTGGAATCGAATTTCTAAGAAAGATTTTAGGGATTCCAAAGATGTCCTGAGCCATTTCCATTAATTTACCATCGAGGCTCAGCCTGTCTCTTATGGGTTCTATACCTTGATCATCACCCTCTTTTTTGACCATTCTGCCGCCGTCACATCCCAAACGATCACAGAGAAGGAAATATTCTTTTAGTTTTTCATCATAGTTAATTTTGCTGGTAGGTAGGAGTCGGAGGTTACGGGATAACTGACATTTAGGACAGACAAAACGGCTTTTAATGCGGGCATCGATAACCGATTCCGGAACATCAATAAAAACTAAAAGGTCCGGATCATTTCTAAAATTTATAATTTGCCGAAGGTAGAGAGAATAGGATACTTGATCAACATTTCTGGGAAAACCGTCAATTATTAAAGCTTTTTTGGGAAGTTTTTCTATTTCCCGGGAAACTAAACATAAAATAAACTCTGTAGGCAATAGTTTTCCTTGAGTCTTATTTAAGAAAATGTCAAGGGTTTCTTTGACAGTGATATAACCACGATAATTTATTTCCAGGTATTCAGTTAGTTTGACTAATTTAGTAGGATCCTTTATTTCTCCAAATACTTGTCTAGTAATATCGCCGACAGAAATTATGCCAACTTTGTCTTCTCCAAAGATTTCTTTTAAGGTGTTGGAGTAAACTCCTTTTCCGGCACCCTTTTTACCGAGCATTAGAGCAATAAAAGTGTGTTCTTCAAGAAAAGTCTTTATTTGATTAATTTCATCACCGACTTTTAATTTAAAATATGTTTGTCTTTGACCAGGGTCGGAGATATCAAAATATTTATCAACTCCAATGATCTTGGTGGAGACAATAGGAAAGTTTAGTTTAGACATTTGGGTGATATTTTGACTCGAACGGTTTAAATTTGCAATAATCAGATATATATACAAATATATATATACTATTATATAATCTATATATGGACAATATATATGAGATTATCAAAAATGAAAAAAGAAGAGAAATTTTAGTATTGTTAACAAAAAAGGAAATTAAAGTAGGAGAAATAGTAAAAGAGACAAAACTTTCTCAACCACAAGTATCAATGATTTTAAAGGAATTACGAGATTTGAAATTGGTTGAATGTAAGGTTGAGGGTAAAGAAAGAATCTATAAGATAAATATGGTTATGTTAAATAGTTTTATAAAAATAATAAATGAGTTTATAAAAAAATTGGGACAAGTTTACGATGATGAGATTATTGTTCGGAGATAATGGGGTGTTGAAGGTTGACTATAGGACTGTCAGACGTTATGTTAGGCTATGAGCAAAAATTTAACCGGTGAAAAAAAAGAAGAAACCATTAGTATGCTGTTGGGTTTGGTGGTGGTGGTGGTGATTATTTTCTTGATTTCTAATTTTGTAAGACGAGGAAAAGGAAATATAAGTTTACCTGGCTTAAGTCAGCAAAATGAAACATTAGAAAAACCAAAGGAGACAGTGGGGGGTATGGGTAATTATGATGTTAAGAAAGGTGATAATTTATGGAGAATTGCCCAAATTACCTATGGAGACGGATATAAGTGGGAAATAATTGCCAAAGAAAATAAAATTTCAAACCCCAGTAAAATTGAAATTGGCCAAAAGTTAATTGTGCCAACTTTGACTCAAACACAAAAAGAAACGGTCGAGATTCCGGATGAGTATAAAGTAATAAAGGGTGATAATTTGTGGAAAATTGCCACCACCTATTTTAAAGATGGATATCAATGGAAAAAGATTTGGGATCTTAACAGAGATAAAATAATATATCCAAATAGATTGGAAATTGGAATGACGTTGCGCTTACGATAAAATAAAAGAATCGCGGCTATGGTTTAGTGGTAAAACGAGTCCTTCCCAAGGATTAGTCGAGGGTCCGATTCCCTCTAGCCGCTCCAGGCCGATATAGCTCAACGGTAGAGCAGCGGTTTCGTAAACCGTCGATGGTAGTCCAATTCTACCTATCGGCTCCGGAGTATAATAGGGATATCATGGCGGAATTTTATAAATCGAGGCGGGACCGAAAAAGTAATGAGGATGTTACTAAAAAGACAGTATTTTTAGGATTGATTACAGTATCAGCTTTTCTTCTGGTACTGACTTTTGGTTTGCCGCTCTTGGTTAGATTTTCAGTGTTTTTAGGAGAAGTAAAAAATAGAGAGATAAAAGATCAAGTGGAAAAAGTATTACCTCCATTACCGCCACGACTAATAATTCCTTTTGAGGCAACTAATAGTGGTGTTATCAAGGTTGGTGGAGTGGCCGAACCAAAAACAACGGTTGAACTTCTAAAGAACGACATTTCTATTGGTAAGGCTGAAGTTAACGATAAGGGTGAATTTGATTTTGTGGGGGTGATATTGGAGAGCGGGGAAAATATTTTTGTGGCCCAAGTCACTAAGGAGGGAAAGGGTAGCAGTGAATTATCGAGGATGGTGAATGTGGTTTATGACAATATAGCGCCGGAGTTGGTAATGACTAACCCGATAGAAGAAAACCTAAAAGTTGATATGGCTGAGTATGAAGTAGGGGGCAAGAGTGAAAAAGGAGTTAGTGTGACCGTGAATAACCGTTTAGCTATGGTTGACGATGAGGGAAGTTTTAATATCCGAATTCAGCTTAATGCCGGAAAAAACGACATAGAAATAATAGTTTCCGATTTGGCAGGCAACGAAACCCGAAAAAAAATTGTTATCACTTACGATTTTTGAGCTTAGTAAGAGCCAATAAAAGAGTAATCCAGGGATAAAAGAGGGAATTAGAAAATAGGGAGTGCAACAAAAGAATCAGGAGCAGTGTTTGATAGAGGAGAGAGCCATGGATGAATTCGAGACGGAGACCAAGACATAAGAAAATTAACCCAAATATGCCAGTAGTGATGGCAATAGTTAAAAGACTGCCGTCAAAACCGGAATTGGCATGTGATGTTGGGTTTAGGCGAATGTAGGGTAAATTATTGTAGCCGACCCCAGTGATGGGTGAAGTAGTAAAAAGGCTTATACCTTCCTGATAATTTTTTATTTTGGCAAAAATAGAGCTGGTTCGTTCTAATTTAGTCCCCTCCCCGGGGGCTCGTGGGAGAATGATTATGGTCAGAATAACACAGCTAAGGGCGATAATAAATATTTTTTTAGTTTTTTTTCTGACGGCGATAAAGGTAAAGGCGGCTAAAAAGCAAAGCAGGGAAGTACGGTTGTAGGTGAGAGCCAGTCCAATATAAATAGTAATTAGTAAACAGTAATCAGTAAAAAGTAAGATTTTCTTTGAAAAATATATTTTAATTAAAAACATTAAGAAAATTAGTCCGGTGAAAGTCGGGTCAAAAAAAGTACCGACCAGGCGATATAGATGGGGGTCCCAATTAAAGGCCAAAAAAGCGGTAAAATCGGGCCAGAGA
>CAZSLG010000057.1:0-4524 GCA_964607745.1 uncultured Gammaproteobacteria bacterium
GAGTTACTGGAAAAGAGGATGGCGACAGCGCTGGGGTTGAGCCGGAGTTTACATATAGGGCGGACTAAAGTGTATCGAATATTGGACAAATTAATAGAGAAAGAACTAGTAATACAGCAGTTGGATAGTGGGGGATTTAAATTTGTGGCCAGTGAGCCAAAACAGTTGGAATTATTGTTGACAAAAAAGGAAGCCGAGCTGATGTCATTAAAAAAGACTTTACCTCAAGTAGTGGGGATGTTGCAGACGAAAGTTGATTCGGGAAAATCAGGATCAAAAATATTGTATTATCGGGGGCAGGAAGGTTTGTCACAAGTAAACTGGAATATGCTACGGACAAAGGGGGAATTTTTGAGTTATGAGGTGGCAACGGCTGATGCCTATATTTCCCAGGGTGAAGCAGAAAAATTACGGCAAGAGATTGTGAGGAAGAAAATAATGGTAAGGACGCTGACCAACAGAACTCACCAAAAACCATATACTAAAGTGGTGGAGATGGTGAAAAACTGGTGGCAATTGAGACATATCCCCAAAAGCGTATTGGAAATACGGGCGGATGTATTTATTTACAATAACGTTTATGCGGTTTGTAATTTTTTAGACGGAGGAGATGTTTTTTGTTTTGAGATTTACAATGAAAATGTAGCCCAAATGCAGAGGGAGATTTTTGAAGAACTGTGGAAAAAGGCCAAATTGATGTCGATTACTGATCAAAAAGGTGGAATGAAGTTGGTAGAGTGAGACTATTGAACATCGTCTGGGATAGCACTGTCTAATCCAAGTAGTTTTGCAGCATTGGCGACAACTGAAAAACGTGTGTTATCGTAACAAACTTGTGCGTTACATGGAGCATAACAATGGCCTTCGGCAACTTGGGTGGATGGATTGTTTTTATATGTACAAGTGCACCTCTCCGACGGTTTTGAGAACAAGGAATCGGGACTAGGGCTTCTATTGCTGGAGAGCGTGTTTTCATAGGACGATAATTTTATTAAATATTATTAGGGTAGTCAAATAAAATGTATTTTGGATACAAAAACCCCCCATAGAAACAGAGGATTTAAGTTTTAAATAAGAAAAACTTATTTAAGTTCAACTTGCGCACCAGCAGCTTCGAGTTTGATTTTAGCCTCAGCAGCGGCGTCTTTTTTCATGGTACCGAGATCAGCCGGACAGGCGTCAACCATATCTTTGGCTTCTTTGAGACCAAGTTCCGGTTTAAATTCACGGACGACTTTGATGACGGCAATTTTGTTGGCACCGGCATTGGTGACAATGACGTCGAATTCGGTTTTTTCCTCGGCTGGAGCTGGAGTTGCCCCAGGAGCTGCTGTCCCGACAGCGGCGACGGGGGCGGCAGCTGCCGCCTTAACATCGAACTTTTCTTCTAAAGCCTTGACGAGATCGGAAAGTTCGATTACCGATAATTGGCCAATATCTTCCAGGATTTTTTCTAATTTTTTATCCATATTGTTTTAAATTATTAATTTATTTTTTCTCGGAAATAGCTTTAAGAGCTAAAACGAGGCGAGTTTGGTTGTAGCGCATAGCATAGGCAAGGCGCTGGAGCGGATTGACGAGTCCTCCTAAAAGTTGGCTAATAAGAGCTGACTTGGAGGGGAGGGTGAGAAACTTTTTTAATTCATCGACAAGGAGAAGTTTGCCTCCATAAATACCATACTTGAAAGTAGTTTTTTCTTTGGATTTATTAACAGCATCGATTTCCTTGAGGGGAGCAATTTCATCAGTGTCGCAAAAGGTGATAGCGGTGGGACCGGTTAAAATTTCAGGCAGTTTAATGCCGATTTTTTCCAGAGCCCGGGAAATAAGGGAGTTTTTTATAACCTCGATTTGACCGCCGGTAGCTTTGACTTTGTCGCGAAGAGTGCTAATGTCGCCGGCTGAAAGACCCTGATATTGAAGTAGGGCAGCGGATTTGGACTCGCTGAGACGCTTGGCGATGGTTTCAACTTTGTCAATTTTGATAGTTTTATTTTTCATTTTTATATAAAAATTGCCTCGATTGACGAGGCGAATAATTAGAGGAATCTAATTTGTGCCTCGGTGAGACTTATTTGACTGCTCACTGTCTTCGGTAGGACAAGGGTGATTATACATCAATTTGGGTGGTTGGCAAAGGGGAAAGTAAAAACTACAATAAGGGTGTTGTAATTTTAGTTGTTGGAGTTCTCGATTACAAAACTCTGGTTTTGTGATGTAGAACTAAGACAACATAGGAGGCAATCCTATGAAGGAAGAGAGGGTAAGATCGATAATTGGGACTTTGGCGTTGAGTAACTCGGATATGGGTATGGTTTTAGGTAGAGTTTATGAGTTAGGAAAGGTAGAGATTGAAAAATGGCCTGATTCTGAACATAACGAAAGGGTATTGGCCAGAAGAATGGTATTGGCGACCGGGAGGTTAATACACCATCGAATTAATTTTACTGATTTGTGTGAGAATCGAGAGGGATATTGGGTAACTCCGGCCGGGGAAATAGCACAACAAAAACTTGAAATGTATATTAAAAGGAGAGAAATGAGGGTGAAATAAAGCCGTGATTAAGTTGTGCTGGTGATAGTTTTGCAATAGAGACAGGCGGGCTTGAGATCACTGATGGCAAAAAGTTGATTTGTTTGAGCAGCGGGACAAGGGAGATGGTGGTATTTTTTTACAAAAAGTCGAACTTGTTTGTCATCAAAAACCACTTTATTGTTGGTAATATACCCCAAAGATAGTTCTGGACGATGAGTGGTTAGGCAACAACCGTAAAAATTACCGTCGGGATAGATTTCAATTTTGACAGGGTGAAGAAGAAGACATTTGGGAGGATTTTCGCCGGGTTTAATGAATTGGTGTGGGTAACGAAGGCTCAGTGTTTTAGTATTCCGGTTGGCGGAAAAGATCTTTTTTGCCTCTGACCAGCGTCGGGGGTCGAGGAGAAATTGTTGGTTTAAGGAAGCAGAGCCAAAGTTATTGATGAAATTAAAACTCAACCGGGAGATACCGAGTTGATCAAGAAGTTTTATGGTGGGAGCGATGTCATCGAGATTATAATTATGGACAGTGTAAACCGCTTCGACCCGGTAACCCTTGGTGATGGCAGTTTTCATATTTTTGACACAGCATTTGAAAACATTTGGACCACGGAGAAAGTCGTGGGTTTTGGGAGTGGCTCCGTCAAGACTGAAAGTGATTTTGTCGACAAAGGTGGGTGAAATGTTTAAAAACATTTCATTTTTGGTTCCATTGGTACTTATTCCGGTATGAAAACCGATTTTCTTGGCGAACTTAAGACTAGGAATTAAATATGGGGATAGGTAAGGTTCACCGCCGGTAAATTCGACCCGGAGGAAACCCAGTTGATAAAAATACTTAAGGGCAGTTTTTACTTGGGAAAAACTAAGAAACTGGTTGTTTTTAGGACAACCTTCAATAAAACAGTGCTTGCAATGAAGGTTGCACTTGTTGGTGAGATAGATGGCAATTTTTTTAGGGTCGGTCTGCATTTTTGAGGTGGGAGAGGTATAATCCTCTCATGAGGGTATATTTTACCGCGTCATTGAGAGGAAAGAAACAATTTGGTGATAATTATCGTTTAATAGTAAAATCGTTGTCGGAATCGGGGGTAAAGGTATATTCAGAACATATTTTGGAATCTGACTATGAGACCGTGGTCAAGCAGGATTTGGATCAGTCAAAAAAGAATTATGATCGCCTGTTGAGCGAAATAAAAAAATCAGATGTTTTTGTGGCGGAGGTTTCGGCCCAGAGTTTGTCGGTAGGCCATGAAATAACCGAGGCGATGAATCGGAATATTCCAGTGGTATTATTTTATACTGGGGATAATCGACCTGGTTTATTGTTCGGTTCAGAATATGAGAAGTTGCAAATAGTTGAATATGAGATTGATAAGTTAAAAGCGTTATGTGAAAAGGTTTTGGCGGAAGCTAACAAACACGTAGACGTCAGATTTAATTTCTTTGTCAGCCCCAAGATTTTGGCCTATTTGGATTGGGTGGCACAAAAGAGAATGATACCGAGATCGGTATTTTTGCGGAATCTAATTGAGAGAGAGATGAAAAAGGATAGAGAGTTTAAACAGTAGCATTTTTTTTGAATTTTTCTTTGAGACGGAGCCAGTAGGGGGTTTGACGACAGATTTTATTAACATCGGAGGAATCTTGTAGGAGCGACTTGACCAATTCTTCAAGAAAAATAGAATTTTGGGAACCTTTAACTAAAATAGTGGCCTTATCGGGGATATTCTTTTGTAGATAATTGGCAGCTTGCCACCAGTAAAGAAATTTGTGAGCTTTGGGGCCAAAATATTTTTGGGTTTCCGGGCCGACGGAAATAATCATATCGGAGGATTTAAGGGCGGTTTGATAAATTTGATGGTGGTCGTGGCTGGTGGCGGTACCCAGTTCCCGCAGGTCACCGAGGACGGCAATTCGGAATTGAGGGTAATTTTCCAAAAGTTTTAACATTTCCTGACAGGCGAGGGGTGAGGAATTGTAGGA
>CAZSLG010000058.1:0-2231 GCA_964607745.1 uncultured Gammaproteobacteria bacterium
TGGATGGTGATCAGGAGATGGTAACCGACGACCTAAGCAAGGCTTCAGTGTCAGTGTTGGTGTCCGGCTCCAGTCTGGCAGCTAAAAAAATAGTTGAGGTGGAATACAAATATATCAATGTTGATGTGTCGGCCCCATCAACCTATCCAATTAAAACCCCTGAGGCAGCTTATGAAGATTTGAAGATGGGTTATTATTGGCCAGCTAAAGACAGCGAGGCAAAAAGTACAGTGATTAGAAAGGTAACCTTGGCTTATTTTGAACCGGTAACTCCGGCCCAGTTTTTGCAACCGGTTTACGTTTTTGGAGGCGATGGTGGCTTTACGGCCTACGTTCCAGCGGTGACTGATAAGTGGGTTCAATAAGAGCGATATTCCCAAGAAAGATTGGATTTGGCCCAAGTGACCAGTTTGGCGGTATCAGCAAAACGATCCTGACTTTGGGCTACTAGGGTTAAAAGATAGTGACCGTTTATATTAACCAAGCCAATAAAAGAACCACTGGCCTCAGGAGTCCAGCCGGTTTTTAGACCTTCAATTTCGGGTACTTTACCCAATAATTCATTGGTGGAAACCAAGTGATGACTAATTTGACCGCTTAAATCAGCAAGAGAGGCCTCCTTGGTTTTAGCGGCTGCCACAATTGAGGGGAGTTTCAGAGCCAGCCTCCCAATTTGAGAAAGATCGTAAAGGGTAGAGTAGTGATCGGGGTCATGGAGGCCGTCAAAATTCATAAAATGGGTATTTGAGAGACCGTATTTTTTGACCAGAGTGTTCATTTGACCGACAAAGGCAGAGGTGCCACCACTAAGGTGATCGGCCAAATTAAAAGCGGCGTCGTTGGCAGAAAAGATTAGAAGCCCGGAGACCAGAGTATTAACAGTCACCTTTTCACCCTCGACAAGATTCATAGTTTTGCCGATAGAATAGGCTTTAGCAGTGATGACTTCATCAAGCAGATAGAGATTGAGGGCGGTGAGGGCAGTGGCTAATTTAGTAACAGAAGCAGGATAAATTTTTTCTTCGAATCGGGAGCCGGCGATAATTTGATTATCGGCCGGATCAATTATTAAATAATAGGGAGTGGAAAGAGACGGGATGGTTTTGGTTTTGGCCACAGCTAGGGGCGGAGAAGTAAAAAAAGCGGGAGAATTTGACAGTTTAGATTTTGATTCAATAAAATGCCAGGTTAATAAAAATAAGTTAAAAATTAACAAGGCCCAAAACCAATTAATTTTTTTTAGCATTGGATAATCGGGAATCAACTCTTTCCATGTCGCGGGGGAAAAGGGAAGCTTCACGGACATTGGCTAATCCCAGTATCTGCATGGTAATTCTTTCAGCTCCAAAGGCAAAACCACCAAGAGGTGGCATACCGTACTTGAGAGACTGAAGATAAAGATCGATATCCCCAGGATTTATCCCCCACTCTTTGACATGTTCCATAATGGTGGCAAAATCATGAATCCGCCGACCACCGGTGAGCCACTCAACTCCCCGACCAAATAAATCAAAGCCTTGATTATATTCAGGGTTATCGTCATCGGGATAGGTGTAAAAAGGCCGGGTTTTGGTAGGATAATGAGTCATAAATACCAAATCAGACTGATAAGTTTCTTTGGCCCATTTACAGATTTCCCGTTCATCTTCAGGGGAGGGATCTTTTTCCTGACGACAATCACGACCGGTACGGTCATAAATTATTTGCTGGGCCTCACGTAATTTAATAAAAGGAATATGGTCAGGAATTGATGGAATAGTGGCGTTGAAAAGAGCCAGTTCGGCCTGACATTTCTCGGCCACTTGGTTTAAAATAAATTTGATCGTATATTCGGCCATATCTTTGACCTCTGTCCAAGAGTCAATAAATCCAAATTCAGCATCAAGACTGATGGCTTCGGTTAAATGGCGGGTAGTGACACTGGGTTCGGCCCGAAAAATTTTGTTGACTGAAAAGACTCTTTCAAAAGCCGAAACCAGCAAGGACTTGTAAAGTTGAGGGCTTTGAGAAAGATAAACTTCATAGTCAAAATATTTGACCTTAAAGACGTCAGCGCCACCTTCAGGGACGGAAGAAATCATGGCGGGTGACTGAAATTCAAAGAAATCCTTGGCTTTTAGGGCCCGACGAAAAGAATCAATAACTACTTCCTGGACTTTAAAAATTGCCTGAACTTTGGGATGACGGAAGCTTAGAGTCCGGAAATCAAGTAGAACCGGTAGGGAAACATT
>CAZSLG010000058.1:2331-4524 GCA_964607745.1 uncultured Gammaproteobacteria bacterium
TCGCCGGTGGTACCGATGAGGCGGAGAGATGAAATAATTAAATCTTTGAAATAAAAAGTGGGAGTAGGGTTACCAATACCAAAAGGGGAGAGCAAATTTATATATTTTATATTGACTGAATTAACAGCGTCGGGTGTCATTTGGGCATCAACGGCGGCAAGGGGATCAAAAGCCGAGGTTTTAGTTGAGGTAAAATATTTTTCCAGTTTTTTCTTAAGTTTAGGGATGTTGGCCGGTTCAATACTAAATCCGGCAGCCAGGGCGTGGCCGCCAAGATCAATAAAGAGGTTGCTAGATTCTCTTAGAATGTTGGTAATATGAAAACCCTTAATGGAGCGACAGGAACCCCGGGCAAAGTTACCTTTTTCGGAAATAATAATTGAAGGGAGATGATATTTTTCGGTCAGACGACCGGCGATAAGACCAATTACTCCGGGATGAAAAGAAGAATCGGAAATAAAAATAAAATTATTATTGATATCAATTTGCCTATCGGCAACTTCCAGGGAGTCTTTTTCCAGATCCTGACGGTTTCGGTTGTGGCTATTTAGAATTGATAAGTATTTTGTAGCTTCTTCTTTGGTGGTGGAATTTAAAAACGAAAAGGCCAAGGTCGGATCATCCAGGCGACCGGCGGCATTGAGACGGGGTGCAATGATAAAACTTAGGTCGTAAACAGAAAGCGATTCAACAACCTTTATACTGTTTGATTCTAATAGTAATTTAAGAGGCAGTGGCGGAGAGACCCGAAGAGAGTTTAAACCATGAACAACGATTTGACGATTAATCCCGGTGAGGGGTAAACAATCAGCCACCACTCCGAGAGCAACTAGACCCAAATCGACATTGGTGGTTAATTCTTTGGCTAAAAAATAGGCCAGGGCGGCAGCAGAAGTATCGGTAGAATGAACAATAGCATCAACCGGTAATTTCTGGTCATTTTTTAAGTGATGATCAATAACCAGAATTTTTAATTGAGGTTGTTTGGTTAGTATTTTGGTAAACTCCTCGCCAGCGACAATGCCGTTATCGACAGTGATTAATAAATCAAATTTAACTTTATTCAATTCCTGAAATTTCAAAAAGGAGGTAGCCTTAACACCATAACCATCGGTTTCCCTGTTGGGTAAAAAAACAAAAGTGTGAGAACCGGGGGAATTGAGAGCCTGGAAAAGAATGGTGGAAGAGACAATGCCGTCAACATCATAATCACCGTAGATAAGAATATTTTTCGATAAATTATTTTTAATTAACCTGATGGCCGGAGTCAATTTTAAAAAGTTTTGAGGTGGGGATGGTTTGAGAAATTCATGGAAATCAGGGGCTTTTATACCCCGATTTTTCAGTAATAATCGTAAAATAGTTTTGGGATCGGAGCTTTTGTCTAAAAGGACCATGCCTCATTTTATGTTATAATTACGGCGTTGACAAAGCCTGGAGTCGACAATCTTTATTTTTGTTTATAAATCAGGCAGAAAGAATGGCAAAAAAGCTTTTTGTAGGGAATCTACCCTATACCATGACAAGCGACCAACTCCGCGAGCTCTTTGCAGCTATCGGAACAGTTACGGACGCTAACGTCGTTATTGATAAGATGAATCAGCGAAGTCGCGGATTCGGTTTCGTTGAATTTGAAAAAGACGAAGACGCAGCTAAGGCAATTACCGCCCTTGATGGTAGTGACCAAGGCGGCCGAAAAATGGTCGTTAAGGAAGCATTACCCCGTCCCGAAAAAACTGCATAAGTTATTTTTGTAGACACTTAAATCCCCTGCGCAGGCGGGGGATTTTTGGTTGGGGTAAAATAAGCTATGGATTTACCAAAAAAAGTAGTTGATTTGATGAAAAAGTTTACCGCGGCCAAAGCCGAGATCTATGTTGTCGGCGGGGCAGTGAGGAATATGATGTTGGAGCGGGAAGTATATGACTGGGATTTTGCTACCAATTTAACCCCTAAGGATATGAAAAAGATATTTCCCAAAAACTCTTTTTGTAATAATGCTTTTGGGACTTTCTCGGTGGTTTCAGGTAAAGACATTTTTGAAATTACTACTTACCGAACCGAGAGAAACTATGCCGACTCCCGACATCCGGATGTGGTGGAGTGGGGAAAGACAATTGAGGAAGATTTGCAAAGAAGGGATTTTACGATTAATGCGATGGCGATGAAAATAGATGGAAAAATAATTGATAA
>CAZSLG010000059.1:0-4371 GCA_964607745.1 uncultured Gammaproteobacteria bacterium
GTTTTTGTTTTTGGTATTTTTGTGTCCATCGTTCCTTTTTTCCAAAATCGGATCTTTTCGGAGCTTATTGATAGTTTGGTTTATGGTCAAAGCTACTGGATTTCTACCTTACTTCTTTTCTCCGGTATTTTGGCCCTAAACTCTGTCTTTTTTTATCTTCAAAGCCAGTTTAGCCGGGTTCTAGATATCCAGCTTCAAGCCTATCTTCGCAAACTTTTTATTAACAAAGTTACCACCCTCGATTATCAGCATCTGGAAGGCAAAGATACCAGCAATCTTATTTCCAAGGTCGATGAAGAATTTGGCTGGCGCATCCGCCAAACCCTCTCCGACGCTAATAGTATATTTACTAGTCTCATAAGTCTTTTGGCAGTTTCTGCTATCCTCATTCCCAAATTTCCCCTTCTTTGGTCTATTATTTTTCTAAGCCAGGTTCCTCAATATTTTTTTCAAAGATACTGGGTTCAGAAAGATTGGCAGATTCACGAAAAAAATAGCGACAAAACCAAACTGATGTGGGACCTTAATTGGCAACTTCGCCAAAAAAATTACATTGCCGAACTAAGAATTAACAGTGCCATTAAATATCTCTTTCAAAAGTTTGCCGATTCATGGGACTTTTTTGCCAACTCTCGTACCCAACTTCGGATTTCCCAAACCCCAACCGAATTCGGTCTAATTGCCCTTTCGACTTTAATCAGTGCCTTCTGTCTCTACACTTTAATTAACAGTACCCATTTAGGCTTAATCACTATTGGTCTTTTTACCTTTTATTTTCAATCAATTTCCGCCACCGCCAACTTTTTTCGGGGTCTGGTTTTCAGCTCCGTCAGTGTTACTGAAAATAGCTATCATATTGGCAATTTTAAAAAAGTATTGGGATTAATAAATACAATTAAAAGTGGTGTTAAAACCGTTTCCAAACCTCATCCACCCAAAATTGAATTTAGAAATGTTTCTTTCAAATACCCTGAAACCAATCGCTATGTTTTTCAAAACCTAAACCTAACCATCAACCCTCAAGAGGAAATAGCTATTGTTGGCCAAAACGGTGCCGGTAAAAGTACCCTGATTAAACTTCTCTGTCATTTTTACGAACCTAGTTCCGGCCAAATTCTGATAAATGGCACCGACCTTCGATTATTAAAACTTGATAGTTGGTACCGCCAACTTTCATTTTTGGCTCAGGAGTTTAATAGTTTTTACAACCTCACTTTAAGGGAAAGTATATTTCTTGGGCACCCTCAAAATCCAAGCGACCAAAAGATTTTAGAAGCTCTGAACCTTGCCGACGCCTCTTTTATAAAAAGATATTCCCGGGGGTTGGACACTCCCATGAGTCTTCGCTACGGTGGCGAAGAACCTTCTTGGGGACAGTCCCAGAAACTAGCCATAGCCAGAGTTTTTTATCGGGATAGTCCAATAATAATTTTAGACGAACCCACCGCCTCCATTGATGCTGTCTCCGAAAGTAAAATCTTTTCCCGTCTTTACAAAACTGTCAAAAACAAAACTCTGATTATTGTCTCCCACCGCTTTTCTACTGTCCGAAACGCCCAGAGGATCTTAGTCATCAACCAGGGTAAGATCGTCGAACAAGGGACCCACCAGGAGCTTCTAGGCCTAAAAGGACTCTACTCCCGATCCTTTAATCTCCAAGCCAAAGGTTATACTCAAGAATAATATGCTCTACATTTTTCATGGTGATGATCTTTTCCACAGCCGCGAGGCCCATCAGAACTTTTTAGATCAACTCAAAGATAAGGAAATTATGCGCCAGGAATCCAAAGACTTTAATTTTGACAAACTCAATCTCTTTGTTAATTCTCCCTCGTTGTTTCAAAACGCTCGGGTTCTGGCTCTCTATAATCCTTTTTCCTTAACTAAAGGTCAATTAGAAAAATTATCTTCTTTGATAAAAGAGAACCAATATGTGGACACCATCATCTGGCAGGACCGACCCCTCCGTCAAAATGAAATTTCTCTTTTTGGATCCGCTAAAGTCCAAAAATTTCCCCTCGATAAGAAACTTTTTTCTTGTTTAAATTCACTTAAACCCAGAAACCACCGTTCTTTTGCCGAAATTTACTTAAAAGTTGTTAAACAGGAACCATTTGAACTCGTTTTTTTCTGGTTTAAAAACCGCCTTCGCCAAAACCTTTCCTCTTTTTCTCCTTTCCCTTCCGAAAAGCTCAAGTTGTGCTATCTAGCCTTAATTGATCTTGACTATCAAATCAAAACCGGCACACTGGTTGAAACCAAAGAAAACGCCCTCCTCAATCTCCTGTTTAATCTGATGTCTTAGTATCACCTCTCCTTTTCTGCTATTATTTTCTAATGTCCCAAAAAATTCTCAAGCCCTGGGGTTTTGAAATTCTGGTCGCCACTACCTCTCTTCCTTATGGTGGCAAAATCTCCTTTACTCGGGCCGGAAAGCGCTGGTCGCTTCAATATCACGACCAAAAAATAGAAACCCTGGTTCTTCTTTCCGGTCAAGCCAACCTCAGTCTCGGTCCGGATCAAAATTCGCTGGTAACCCTCCCCATGGAACCAAGCCAAGAATACACCATCAAACCTTCAACTATTCACCGCTTTCAGGCTATTACTGATTGTGTAACCGTTGAGTTTTCCACTCCGGAAATCGGCACCACCTTCCGCCTTGAAGATGACTACTCCCGCCCAAACGAATCAGACGCTACTAGATTATTACCCGGCCGTGGCTGGCAGCCACTAAAATAATATGAAAACTCCTGCCCTTATTTGGTTTAAGGATATTAAGTTTGAAGATGTCGCCACCGTTGGTGGTAAAGGTGCCAATTTAGGAGAAATGTATAGTCTCGGTATTCCCGTTCCCAATGGTTTTGTGGTCACGGCTCGTACCTATTTTGATTTTATTGCCAAAAACAATCTAAAACCTCAAATAAAAAATATCCTTGACTCTGCCAACGTTGATCACCCCGACGAGCTTCTCTCCGCTTCCAAAAAAATCAAAACTATTATCAAAAAAGCTCCAATTCCCGACACGGTCGCTATTGAAATAATGAGTGCCTATAAAAAACTGGGAAGTTTTGGTGGCCTAAGGGACTTACCCGTAGCAGTCAGATCTTCAGCTACCGCCGAAGATAGTATTGACGCTTCTTTTGCCGGTCAACAGGAAACCTTTCTTAATGTTATTGGGGAAAGTAATGTGTTAAATCGCGTCCGCGATTGTTGGGCCTCACTTTTTACTCCCCGTTCTATTTTTTATCGGGTCAAAAAGAAATTCGATCATTTCCAGGTTGGGGTAGCCGTCCCGGTTCAAAAAATGGTTCAAAGCGATATCTCCGGTATCATGTTTACCGTCAACCCAGTTTCCAATACCAAAAACGAAATCGTCATTGAAACCATTTGGGGTCTGGGTGAATACATAGTTCAGGGTATTACCACCCCGGATCAACATATAATTAACAAGTCGACCTGGGAAATCCAATATAAAAATTCCACCCCCCAAGACCGACAGTTAGTTAAATCGGAAAACGAAACTCACGAAGCCGAAGTTCCCAAATACAAACAAAATAAATTTAAAATAAATGATGAGACGGCTATAAAAATTGCCAGAATCGGCCAAAAACTCCACAACCATTACGGTAAGGCTCAAGATATCGAATTTGCCATTGAAAAAGGTAAACTATTTATTGTCCAAACCAGACCCATCACCACTCTGGGTTCTGGTGACAATCAAAAATCAATTGAAGTTTCCGAAGCTCCGTTTCTTCTAGGTGAAGCCGCCAGTCCCGGATTTGCCGCCGGTCCCGTAATTCTCATTAAAAGTCCCAAAGAAATTAATCGGGTGGTCCCAGGCCAAATTATGGTTATTAGTATGACCACTCCAGATTTTGTCCCGGCTATGAAAAAAGTATCGGGAATAATTACTGATAAGGGTGGTCAAACATCTCATGCCGCTATTGTTTCCCGGGAATTAGGAGTTCCCTGTGTCGTTGGCACCAAAACTGCCACCAAAGAATTTAAAGAAGGGGACATAGTCACCTTAGATGGTGCCAGTGGCCGAATTTGGAAAGGTGATCAAACCCCAACCTTCCCTCAATTAAAAAATATTCCTTCGGTTGATAAAAATCTTAAAACCGCCACCAAACTCTATGTCAATTTAGGTGAACCGGAACTAGCTAAAGACATCAGTCAAAAAAACGTTGACGGCGTCGGACTTCTTCGGGCCGAGTTTATGATGGCCAACATCGGTACCCACCCCAAACGAATGATTTCCGAAGGCCGAGAAAAAGAATACATTGAAACCCTAGCTAAGGGAATTACTGAATTTTGCAAAAACTTCAACCCCCGACCGGTGATTTACCGAGCCACCGATTTCAAAACCAA
>CAZSLG010000060.1:0-4320 GCA_964607745.1 uncultured Gammaproteobacteria bacterium
CCCACCGAATTTAAAGTCGGTTTTAAGACTGTCACTCGAAATATTTTTCTGCAACTTAAGCTTATCGCCGACATCGGTTTAATCGGTCTCCCCAACGCCGGTAAAACCAGTCTGTTAAATGAATTGACCTCCGCCAATGCCAAAGTGGCCAATTACGCCTTCACTACCCTCGAACCTAATTTAGGCGTCATGAAAAGCGGCAAGATTATGGCCGATATTCCCGGGTTAATCGAAGGGGCCGCTGATGGTAAGGGACTGGGTTACCGGTTTTTAAAACATATCGAACGCACCCAAATATTAATCCATTGTCTTTCAGCTGAATCCGTCTCACCTAAGGTCGATTATCAGATAGTCCGTCAGGAATTAAAAAATTACAGTTCAGTTTTAGAGCAAAAACCCGAAATATTAATTTTGACTAAATCGGATTTACTTACCCCCATTCAAATCAAGAAGATATCCAAAACTCTTCCAATTAAACTCATTGTTTCCATTATCGATGATCAAAGTCTCAAAAAGTTAAGTGACTTAATTACGCGATCGCTTTCTTCATTTTCTCCCAATCTTTCTTAAGATATTTTCCCAGTTTTTCCATTCCATCCTTGGTTACCGTCAAATCCGTCTTAAATTCTCCCACTACTTCGTCCACCACCTTACCGTATTTGTCCCTATCTATAGTTTCACCGGCATTCACCACCGCCATCACTCTTTTTTCCACGGCTTCTCTAATCTTGTTATATTTGTCCCGAAATTCAGTGCTGTAGATTCCGAATATATCTCTAACTTTGGCCACAATTTCATCTCGAGTTTCTTTTCCGGCCCTGGGTGCCAGTAGCAGTCCTCCTACCACCCCAGCTATTATTCCAAATAATCCTGCCGCAAACCTTCCTCCATTTCTTGACATATAAAACAGTTTAACAGAAAAAGATACTTTTCCAAAATATTTATCAAATTAAGTTATTCTCCCTTTCTTCAAAGGGAGAAGCGGCGAAGCCGAGAGGGATTTATCATTTCATTCCCACTATCACTCTCTCGTTCCAGTGAATATCGGTTTTGACGGTTAGATCCAAGAAGATTTTTCGGCTGCTCATTAGTTCCAACTCTTTTCGGGCGTTAAAGCCGATTTCTTTAATCTTTTGACCATGGGCACCAATTATCATTTTTTTATATTTATCGGCGTTGGTATAGATCGCCGCCGCTATATAAATTAATTTCTTTTTGTCCTCCACTTTTTCCACTTCCACAAACACCGTATAAGGCAATTCATCGCGGAGAAACAAATAAGCCTTTTCCCGGATTATTTCTTCAATATATTCCTTCGAGCTCATGGCGGTTAATGGCCTAACCTCGGCCGTCATCGCCTCAATACTTTCTTTTGTTCCTTTATTAATTCTGGCTGGTAATAGTTCAAAAATATCAATAAGAAGCTGTTTAATATTTTTCAGTTTTATGGCACTAATTGACACTGTCCGGTCAAATTCTTCTTCCAGATAGTTATAATCAGGCAAATGATTTTTGGGGCCAAAGGCCTTATCAATTTTGTTATAAACCAAAATCTTTTTACATTTCATCTTCCGCATCAGTCCCAATACTTTATTTTCTTCTTCGTTTTTGGGACGTGTTATATCCACTAAAGTCACAATCAAATCAGCTTTAGCCAATTCACGGGGTATTTCCTCATTGACCCTTTTGGACAATAAATCTTCCACTTTGCCGATTAATCCCGGTGTATCCACAAACATGATTTTTCCCCGATCATCCGAATAAATCACCGCCTGACTTCGGCGGGTAGTTTGGGGTAAGGGAGAGGTAATCGCCACTTTTTGGTTCATAATGGCATTAAGCAGCGTTGATTTCCCCGTATTGGGTCTCCCCACAATCGCTACTTTTCCGTATTTCATTGGCCTATTTTACCATTAATTACTGGCTCCCCCGTCAAGGGGAGCTCCGACGAATGTCGGTGAGGGGTTAAGTAGGGGTGGGTTTGATATTGACACCTAGCAAGGTCAGTGTTAGACTGCTAAATATGCCCGATGAGAGAAAATTTTTACCTCTAATTCCCCTGCGCAACGTTGTTTTATTCCCATCAGTGGAAACCTCCCTCTTTTTTGGCCGCAAAGAATCCAGTAATTCACTTCTCGAGGCCTACGACAAACATAACCACTTGGTTCTGATCACTGCCCAGCGGGATCAAGGAGTCGACAAACCAGCCATTAAAGATATTTATACTGTTGCCGTTCTGGCTCGAATCGAACATATTCTCCAAACTGATGGTTCACTCCACGCCATTGTTAAAGGTCTTTCCCGGGTTAATATTCTAGGCCTTATTCAAACTGAACCTTTTATTATGGCCGAGTACACCGATACTCCGATTATTGCCGAACCGGCCGCCTCAATTCAGCAATCAGCTGAGGCCCTTCTTTCCCAGCTTAAAAAAGCCTTCTCTTTGGGACGTCAATTCGATCTTCCGGCCATGATGCAGTTGTCCACCGGCGTCTCTTCCTCCGATTTAGCCGACCAGGTCTCCTTTTCCGTTGAGGCCAAGCTTCCCGAAAAACAAAAACTCCTGGAAACCCTACTGGTCTCCGAACGGTTAAAAACTGCCACTGAATATTTAATTCGGGAAATGAAAGTTGCCGATTTGGAGCGAAGTATTGAGGAAAAAACCCAGGAAAAATTTAATTCCACTATGAAGCGGAATGTTTTAGAAGAACGCAAACATCAAATCGAACAGGAATTAAAAAAGTTAGGCCAAAAAGAAGAGGGTGAGTTTGCTGAGTTGGAGGAAAAAATCAAAAAAGCTCCCATGCCCTCCGAGGTGAAAAAGAAAGTTCTCAAAGAGTTTAAGCGCCTAACCCAAATGGGTCCCATGTCTCCCGAAAGTAGTTACATCCGGACTTATTTAGAAGTGGTAGTTGAATTGCCCTGGGGTGTCTATGATAAATCCGATCTATCGGTAAAAACATCAGAGAAAATTTTAAATCATGACCATTACGGTCTCAAGGAAGTCAAAGAAAGAATTTTAGAATATCTCTCTGTTTTAAAATTAAAAACTAAATCAAAAGATTCCACCCAGACTGCTAATATCCTTTGTTTTATTGGTCCTCCCGGAGTCGGCAAAACTTCTCTTGGTCGATCCATTGCCCGGGCCCTCGGACGTCATTTTGTCAGGGCTTCTCTTGGTGGCATCCGCGATGAAGCCGAAATCCGCGGTCACCGCCGGACTTATGTCGGCGCTATGGCCGGCCGGATTGTTAATGGTATCAAGGATGCCGGCTCCATGAATCCTGTTTTTATGCTTGATGAAGTTGATAAAATCGGTGCCGATTACCGCGGTGACCCCAGCGCCGCCCTGCTGGAAGCTCTCGATCCCGAGCAAAATAATGATTTTACCGATCATTACCTTGATTTTCCCCTCGATCTTTCAAAGGTATTTTTTATCTTAACCGGCAACGACACCTCGACTATTCCCTACGCTCTGCGTGACCGTTTGGAAATCATTAATTTTTCCGGCTACACTCAGGAGGAAAAATATCACATTGCCAATAATTATTTAATTCAAAAGGAACTAAAAGCCAATGGTTTAAAAAGTTCCCAAATTTCTCCCTTTAAGCCTGATACTCTCCGCTACCTTATTGATAAATACACCCGTGAAGCCGGAGTTCGCCATTTGGAAAGAACTATTGCCACGCTTTTTCGTAAATCTGCCAAAAAAATTGTCGCTGGCACTGCCAAAAAGGTCGACATCAACGACCGTCCTCTTTTGCAAAAATTTTTAGGCCCGGAAAAGTTTTCTTCTCAACTCAAGGGTAAAAAAGACGAAATCGGAGTCAGCACCGGTCTGGCCTGGACGGCTGTCGGCGGTGATATTCTCTTTATTGAAGTCAACATCATGCCGGGAAAAGGTCAATTAACTCTTACTGGTAAACTTGGTTCGGTGATGAAGGAATCCTGTCAGGCGGCTCTCTCCTTTGTCAGATCCCAAGCCAAAGGGTGGGGGATAACTACCGATTTTCATAAAATTGACATTCACATCCACGTTCCCGAAGGTGCCACCCCCAAAGACGGCCCCAGCGCCGGTGGGGCTATCACCACGGCCTTGATTTCCGCTCTCAAAAATCACCCCGTTCCCCGCCATGTCGGTATGACCGGTGAAATAACTCTCCGGGGAAATATTTTGGAAATTGGGGGTCTTAAGGAAAAATCCATTGCTGCCCACCGGGCCGGTCTAACCACCGTTTTTATTCCCAAAGACAACCAAAAATCACTAGTCGAAATCCCCGCCGAAGTTAAAAAAAGTATTAAGTTTGTCCCCGTCTCCCA
>CAZSLG010000061.1:0-4133 GCA_964607745.1 uncultured Gammaproteobacteria bacterium
TGTAATTTCTAATTTCAAATGTCTAATTTCTAATGCATGAATAAAGTCGGATTCAGATTTAATTTGGTCAATGTCAATTTTGGTGTGTTCCAAAACCGCATCGCGAAAAGTCAACCTAGGAAAAGGAGGGGTAAATTTTAGGGTTTTACCCTGAAAAGTGACCTGGCTGCTTTTTTTGACGGTTTTGACGAGGTTGATAATTAATTTTTCGGTGAATTTCATCAAAACATCGTAATCGACATAGGCCCAATAAAATTCGGCTTGGGTAAATTCGGGGTTATGGAAGCGGGAAACAGATTCATTTCTGAAATCCTTACTGACTTCATAGACCTTTTCCAAACCGCCAACAATAAGGCGCTTTAAATAAAGTTCATCGGCAATCCGAAGATACATGTCCTGCTCCAGTTCATGATGACGGGTGACAAAGGGCTTGGCAGAGGCGCCGCCGTAGACGGGCTGAAGAACCGGAGTTTCGACTTCCAAGAAACCGTTTTTGTCAAGAAAGTGCCTCAATTCGGTTAAAATCTTACTGCGGGTAAGAAAAACTTCCCGCGAAGCCGGATTGACAATTAAATCAACATAACGCTGACGATAGCGTTCCTCAACGTCGGTTAGGCCATGAAATTTTTCAGGAAGAGGGCGGAGGTTTTTGGCTAAAATCTGAAATTCGGAAACCCGGACAGTAATTTCACCGGCTTGAGTTTTGAAAACAACACCCTGAGCCGAGATAATGTCACCTAAATCCAGAAGTTTGACCAAATCCATTTTGGCACCGAGAGTATTTTGTTCAAAAAACAGTTGGATTTTGCCGGTTTTGTCGACCAAATCAGCAAAGAGAATTTTGCCGTGGCCCCGAAGAAGCATCAGGCGACCGGCAACAGTAACGGCTTTATCAAGCTTTTTAACTACCTCCTGACATAAATCCCGTTTCTCTAAATTGGGTTGGGGGTAGGGATCCAATTTTAGTTTCTTAAGAGCCGCAAGTTTTTGAAGACGAAAATCGGTTAAATCCGACATAACATATTTTACAGGAACTTTAGTTGATTGACACCACTTTGTAGGTTAATTTACCTACGGGGGCTTCTATTTCAAAATTTTCATTGACTTTTTTGCCGATTAGAGCTTTACCTAATGGAGACTGGTCAGAAATTTTATTGGAGGAAGGATCAGCTTCGAATTCACTAACAACATGGAAGATTTTTTCGACTTTGCCTGAGACCCGAATTTTAACTTTGGAACCGACACCAACGGTGGTCTTGGAAAAATGACCATTTATAATTTCGGCATTCTCCAAAGCCTCCTCAAGAGAGGAAATTTTGGAATTGACTACTTCCAGCTCGGCTTTGAGCTGAGAGACTAAGGAGTCCTCACCGGATTCGTCGGGCTGAGCGACTTCTTCAACCTGGTTAATAAGATGATCAGCTCTGACACGAAGATCAGTTAATTCCTGCTGTAATTTCTGGTAACCCTCTTTGGTTAGTTGTTGTTTAGTCATAAAAAAACCCTCTTCGTCAACCAGGCTTTTAATCTTGGGGGAAAGATTAGGCCCTTAACGGGAGAGGCAAATAATATTGGCAGCAAGATCCGCCTTTTTTGTAAGATACAGATCTTTTTTTGCCATAAGAAGTTATGTTAAACTAGACGAAGTTGTTTGTCAAATAAATGTTGGATTTTTTCCGAGCGGTTCCTAAAAAGAGAAAAGTTAAAATTCATGGTAGATTTGGGATTATCTTTAGAAACCCGACATCAATTCAAAGGGCGATATTTTATTGCGCTAATTTGGTTTTGGGTCTTTCCTTGGGATATTTAGTTTTTCTATATTATCCACTTTTAGGCGCTATTTACCGGTATAAAACAACGAAGCCAGAAACAAAAACAGAAGTAATAGATACGCAACTTCAAAACACCGATAAATATATGATCCAAATACCTAAGATTATGGCCATATCAGAAGTGGTGGCTGATGTTTCGCCATATAATCAGGCTGAATATAAAAAAGTCCTAAAAAACGATGTGGTGGCGCAGGCTAAAGGAAGCTACCCTCCCGGAAGCGGTAAAGGAAAAACAAATTATATTTTTGCTCATTCAACCAGACAAGGACTGGATATGGTGGCAAAAAATGCCGTGTTTTATCTATTGGGTGAGCTACAGGCAGGAGATAAAATTTTTATCAGTTACGGCGGGAATGATTTTACCTATCGGGTAATGAGAAAAATGATAGTTTCAGCCAAAGAAATTTCATATTTAAATTATTCAGATCCCACTCGTGAGGTGTTGATACTTCAAACTTGTTGGCCGATTGGGACTGACTGGCAGAGACTGATCGTGTTGGCGGAACTTATTTAAGATACCCAAGAGACCGGATGAATTTTAATTGCTTGAGTTCTTCTTTTATACCAAGATAATTAAGGCAGCGTCTCATAACTTTGATGTCATTTAGAAAACCGGTGATTCCGTATTTGCTGATTTTGTAGTGAGCCCCGACACCATCAAGCAGAACTTTGGCTATTTTATATTTACCAAAAAAGACTCTGTTCATTTCAGCTTCAACCAAGAAACCATCAACGTAACCGCCAGCAGAAAAGATTTGAGGATATTTTTTTAATAACCGGCTATTAAAGGCTCTTTCGCCGGAATAACAGGCGGAATATCCGGATAATTTAAACGGGAAAAGGATACACTCGATATCGCCTATTGTTAAGTCATAACCGTGTTTTATAATAGGATTGACCAACAATTGAAGATGCCGGGGGGTGAAACCAATCAGGTCACTGTCAACAAAAACAACAATATTTCCCTGCGAGGCGCAAAGTCCGTGATAAAGGGCTTTGGCTTTGCCTAAATTTTGAGGATGGGTAATTAATTTGATTCCGGAAAGATGAGAAAGAATTTTTTGAGATTTTTTATCAGAGCCATCATCAACAACAATTATTTCAGTGACTGAAGGAGATAATTTGAGACTTTTAATTATTGGTAAAATCCGCTTTTCTTCGTTGTAACAGGGAACAATAACCGAAATAGTGTTGGACATGGCCTCAAATTATAGCAATTCCTTTTTAATCAACAGACGGCGGTAGCGGTTGGCAAAGCGGTGGGCTTCGTTTCGAAGATTTTGAAGAAGCCGGAGAGCGGAAGAAGAGGGGGGTAAATTGATTTCCCGCCAATTGTTTCCGGTTTTAATAACAATAGTCTCGATTTTTTTAGCAAGTCCAATCAACGATAATTTAGTAACTGAAGCGGCAGAGGAGACTTGGGGTTTGCCACCATCCACAACTAAAAGGTCAGGAGTCCCCCACTCCGGATGGTGAAGACGGCGCCAAAGAACCTCCTTAATCATGAGGGGGTCGTTGGTTTGAAACTCCGCGCTGCGGAGATTGCTTCGTCGAAGACTTCTCGCAATGACGTTCTTGATTTTAAATTGACGAAATTCCGAATTTTCTAATTTACCGTCGATGGCGACGGACATGGAGCCGACAAAGTATTTGTCACCGAGTTGGGAGATATCAAAACATTCGATCCGTGATAATTTTTTGATTTTAAGATAGGGAGAAAGAGTGGTGGCCAGTTCGGAGAGGCTTTGATTTTGACGATCAGTCGAAAGCTCAACGGTGGCAAAAAGAGTCGAGAGAGAACGCCAACCGGAGACGATGTAATCGAGTGAATCAATCTGCCTTTTTTGATCCAGAGCACTTTCATAATTTTCGTGGGTTGAAGCTATTTTCATTTCTTTGACTAAAGAGCGGCGTAAAAGAGAAAATTTACCGTTTAAAATTTGCTTGATTTTTTTAATAGTTTGTCGATAAGCAAATGCTTCTATATCCGGACCGGGGCAAAGATTTAGATGGCAGAAAAGGCAGGGTTTGGGACCGTGCTTTTTGCTGAAATAAGGAAAAATCCGACGGACAGTTTTTAAAAGGGAAGAAACATCGCGGCCGGAGGGGAAAGGACCAAAGATGTCGGCGTCAACAGGAAGAGAAGAAACATGGGGGGGAAAAACAAGAGGAAAAGTGTCTTTGGTGATGACGATATAGAGATAGGAGCGGTCGTCGCGGAGAAGAGAATTGTATTTGGGAAGATATTTTTTGATGAGGGAGGCCTCAAGAATCAGGGCTTCAATTTCCGAATTAACCACC
>CAZSLG010000062.1:0-4113 GCA_964607745.1 uncultured Gammaproteobacteria bacterium
CCTGGGTGGGGGTGGGAACAGAGGTAACACAGGCACCAACGGGAGGAACCGATTCAAAACCAAGAATTTCCACTGGGGACGAGGGAGGAGCGGGATTGACAGACATGGCCTTGACCTTGCAGCTGATAGATTCGGCAAAAATTTGGTCACCGAGATAAATAGTGCCTTTTTTGACTATCAGGGTAGCTACCGGACCACGGCTCTTATCAAGCAAAGACTCGATGACTACTGCTTCCAAAGGAGAAGCCGATTCATCCTTAAGTTCCATAACTTCAGCATTTAATATTATAGTCTCTAAGAGCTTATCAACCCCTTCTCCGGTTTTGGCAGAAACAGGAATCAGGGAAGTTTGGCCCCCATAATCTTCGGGTACTATCTCCAGTTCAACCAGTTGGCCTTTAATTTTTTCAGGGGCGGCACCGTCTAAATCCATTTTGGTCATGGCCACAATAACCGGAACACCGGATTTTTTGATCTCCTTGATGCATTCCTTGGTTTGGGCCATAACCCCGTCGACGGCAGAGACAACTAAAACTACCAAATCGGTAATCTGGGCACCACGGGCCCGCATCTGACAAAAGGCAGCATGACCGGGAGTGTCTAAAAAAGTGATGGTGGCGGTTTTACCGGATTTTAGTTTGACTTCGGTTTGATAAGCAGAAATATGCTGAGTGATACCGCCGGCTTCACGAGCAGCGACAGAAGCAGTGCGGATTTTGTCAAGCAGGGTAGTTTTGCCATGATCGATATGGCCCATAATGGTGACAATGGGTGGACGGAATGAGGACATAATTTTCAATTTTTAATTTTTATTTTTTAATCAAATTCAATTTAAAATTTGAATTTAAAAATTGATTAAAAATTTCAAATTTCAAATTAAAAATTGTTTTATTTGGCGGCTTGGACCTTGATCTCCAACTCAACCAGAAGACCGGCCAGGCGGACATTTTCGCCACCGGAACCAATAGCCAAAGCTAATTCAGACTCAGGAACTTCAACCAAGGCCAAACCATCTTTTATCGAAACTACTTTGACATTTTGAGCCGGAGACATGGCATTTGAAATAAATTGAGACTGACTTTTGGCAAAAGCCACTACGTCAACTTTTTCTTCCATAGGTAGTTCGTTGAGGACTGCCTGGATCCGAGAGCCTTTTTGACCAATGCAGGAACCAACCGGATCAACTCCGGGTTGGGTGCTGCTGACGGCCACTTTAGCCCTTTGGCCGGCTTCACGGGCTATTTTGTCAACAGTGACTGAACGATTACCGACTTCCGGTACTTCCCGAATAAATAATTGCTTAATAAATTCCGGATCACGACGGGAAAGAATAATATCTTTACGACCGGTTTCGGGATCTTCATGGATGGCTTTGAGCAGAAACAGTTTTTTAGTACCCAGAGGAATATTTTCGTTTCTAATTTGTTCATCCTTGGGACATACTCCTTCGGTTTTGCCGATACCAACGGTTAGACGGTAAGGGTCACTTTTGATAATAAAACCATTGACTAAAGACCCAAGTTTTCGGCTATATTCATCAATGACCATGGTCTTTTCGGCTTCGTGAATCCCCTGATCAATTACCTGTTTGGCGGTAACGGCAGCGATCCGACCAAAGCCGGGTGGAGTGACGTTTTTGCGACCGGTTTCGGCAATTTCAAAAATGGAAAAAGACCCAGTGTCGGGCAATATTTCCACCTCAAAAACTGCCTCGTCAGAAACAATAACCCCATGTTCTTTTTGATCTCTTTTGTAAGCTGAAATCAGACCGGCTTCAATAGCGTCAAGAATTTCCTGAACATCAATATTACGCTCACCGGCAATTTGGGCGACGGCGGCGGCAAACTCGGTTTTAGGTAATCTTTTGACGTCCATAATTTAGATAATTAGATAAATAGATTAGAAGATAAGTAGTAATAAATTGATTAAACTCGTGAATGGAAATAAAAAAGGGGACGTCACGTCCCCATTCCATTTACACAAATTAACTACGGCTATTATAGCACAATAAACCCATTTCTTTCTAAACCCTCTTCCCTCACTTTGTTCGGGCATTCTCCCTTGAAAAGGGAGAAAATAACAATTCCTTCTCGCGTTGTTTTACTTTGTTAAACAAATCGGAGGAAACATAGTTAATATCGTCTAAGACTTGGTTGTTGGTGTACCTAATTGTTTTTATTCCTCTTATTTCTAAATACCAATCCCGGCTTTTATCTAGATGGGTTTTTTTGTCGTGTGAATCGCCATCAATCTCAATTGCCAACATTAGTTTGGAACAGTAAAAATCGAGAATATATTTTCCGATTGGTTTTTGTCTGAAAAATTTTTCTTTTATTCTATGATTCCGTAAAACCATTTTCCATATTTTATATTCAGCTTCGGTGGGATGTTGACGGTTTTTCCGACATAATTCTCTTAGATCTTCCAGATACTTCATATTCGATCTCTGGGTTCGAGCTTCAGGGGAAGCGACATACTTCACATATCAATTATTCCTGGTACTTCTCCCTTTTTCAAGGGGAAATACCCCGATTAATGTCGGGGAGAGGGGTTTAGTGTCCAAATTCTTTAATTAAAAGCTCGGGGGTGCAAGGCTGGGTAAAAAGGGTTTTGATAAATTTTTCTTTGTCTTTGGATTTTATAAAAAGTTCATTAATGAAGTTATAGGCAGAATGGTAAACTGGAGCATATCGACCGTATAAGGAATCGGTAGAAAAATTCAAAATTTCTTCCCTGGTTTTGTCAGAAATTGAATATTTCGTAAGTTGTTTCTCAACCTCTTCTTTTGATAATTTGTCTTCGAAAAATAGAAAAGTAGCTAAATTGTGAAGAGCAAAAACAAGACGATCATAATACCAAGCTATCATTGCCTCCGGATTACCCTGATCCAACAGATTAAGAATTGTCAACATACCTTCGGCAATACCCTCACTTACAAACGCTTGTGGGCTGTAAGTAATAACTAAACCATGCTCTCCCCTTCCCTCGTCCAATAACAACTTATCTTTGTTGGAAAGTTCCGTATGGTGGCCTCCATAAGCCTCATGAGAAGCGAGCCGAAAGAGATCAAGTCGAGAAAAAGAAGAGTCCAGATTGATAGTTAGTTTTGATTTAAAGGGTGCGACATGAGAATTAAAGGCCGTCCAGGGTTGACGGGTGGTGGTGTCAAAAACAAAACCAGAATCAGGAAAATCTAGAAGATATGGGGGGATTTGAGATTTTACTCTGGCGACACTGTCCGAAAAATTTAGTTGATATTGGTCTTTAGTTAGAAAATTTTTTTGGCATATTTCTTGACGACTAAGACCAACTTGCTTCTCGATGGTTTTTATCTTGTCCTCAATCGATTTTAATTCGGTCTCAGTGACACGATTAATACGGAAACCAAAGGTGTTCTGGGTAAAATCGGAATATATTGGGTCTGGATTAAATAACTGATAGTGAAGAGATTGAAATATCCCCTCTAAATATCCCCTTCTGTTGGGGTCCGCCACTGAATTGATCTGTGCCAAGGTGTCGTTTAGTAATTTTTCTATTTCAGAATTTGTAGGCAATTGCTTTTTTATTTGACTGACAAGTTTTTCATCTATCCAAATTTCAGAAACAAGACCAGGTGTCTTTGAATCCAAATATAACGCGATGGTGATTAAACTTTGACTAACTGAATCGATTATCATCTTGCCAATTTTATCAGAGGATTAGATGTTGATTGTAAGTTTGGAGCCGAGGCCGGCGGAGATACGTTTAAGAAGATGGATGGAAGGATTAAAAGATGAATTCTCCAGACGGGAAATAATGGCTTGAGTGGTTTTGGCCCGTTTAGCTAATTCCTGCTGAGAAATTTTTTTATCTAGTCGTTTTTTGATGATTTGACGGGAAAGTTGGTATTCAACTTCGCTTTCAGCCCAAAGTTTCCTAAACTCGGGGTCTTTAAGACTTTCCTCAAAATGTTGTTTAAATGTGTAGGTGTTCATAAAATTCATTATATCTTTTAGGATATGATCATTCAAGAGGTAAGTTTTAGTCGATCTAGGGCAGTTCTGATTTCTTTGGGGGGTGTCTTTTTCGATTTCTTTTTAAATGCGTGAAGCAGGGTGATCTCTGATTTGACCT
>CAZSLG010000063.1:0-1687 GCA_964607745.1 uncultured Gammaproteobacteria bacterium
AGAAATGGCAGTAGAAAGTATGTTTTTTGCTAAAAATGCCAAATCGGCATTGAAAGTGTCCGAAGCGATTGGAGTTATAAAGGTTTGTGGGACGAAAAACGGGGTTGAAGTAGCGGAATATACCCCTCTACAGGTAAAAATGGCGCTAACCGGATATGGCCGGGCGGAAAAAGAGCAAGTGGAACAAATGGTGGGGACTTGTTTGGGGTTAAATAAGGTAATTAAACCGTCGCATGCGGCGGATGCGGTGGCAGTGGCTCTGACGCATGGGTTTACAATGAAGTATTGACAAAATGTGGTACGGGGGTATATTTCAGCAAGAATAGCCAGTAAAAAGGAGAAAAAAATATATGAAGAAAATGCTTAAACTACCAAAATTTAAAAATGAAGATCAAGAGAGGAATTTTTGGTCTAAGATTGATTTAGGTGATTATTTGGAGGCAAGTGATTTTGAGCATGCTAGTTTCCCGAACTTAAAACCGACTTCCAGATCGATTTCGATACGAATTCCGGAGTTTATGTTGGTCAGATTGAAGGAAAAGGCCAATGAGATAAACGTGCCTTATCAGTCACTAATAAAGACTTATATAAAAACCGGGTTGATGATGTGAGATCACACCATCACACGCCGCCGATGCGGTAGCGGTGGCTCTGACACATGGGTTTACGATGAAAATTTGAGAGGATAGGTATAAAATACGCCAATGGTAAATATTTGCATTGCCAACCGGTTGAGGGTGGTTTAATAATAAGGGCAATTGTTTTTTCTACCGATGAAGAGTTGTTGCCAACGACAGATAGAGTAGTAATCTGTCCGGCAAGATTACCCATGAGCCGGTGTCAATTATTAAATAAAGAGAGGTGTTGGTATTGGCGAACTTGCTACATTATCGGACCTGGGGCAGGTGAGAGAAGAGATAATCTCTGGGGTTAGTTTCGTATTTCCTTCGGTATTTGTAAGTGTTATCATGAGTTATGATTTCCAGCTTAAAAGGAAAGGTGGGATGGGTGAGAGGGAGGCAGATTGAGGTAGAAGTTGATGGGGTGGGTTATTTGGTGTGGATGGGTAAGGGAAACTTTACCGAGGGACAGGAAACAAAAGTATTTACCCATATGGCAGTATCGGAAAATGATGTGAGTTTGTATGGTTTTGAAAATATGGCCGATTTGGATTTGTTTAAAATGTTAATTACTGTGTCAGGAGTTGGACCAAAGACAGGAGCGCAAATATTGGGCAGTTCTGACAGCTTGGCAATAATCAAGGCCATTGGAGAAGCAGATGTGGAATTTTTCAAAAAAATAAAAGGAATTGGTTTAAAGACGACCCAGCGAATTATTGTGGATCTTAAATCTAAAATCGGCGGGTTGGGAGAACTAAATTTAAAAGATGATTTGCCCTTACTTGAGGACGACTTAGTTTTAAGTTTAAGGCAATTGGGATTTGAGAGAAAGGAGATTGAAGGGGTAGTGAAGAAATTGCCAAAAGAGAAGATAGAGTTGGAAGAAAGATTAGACTGGTGTTTACAGAATATAAAATGACGGACAAAAATTTAGACCCCAAACTAACTAAAATTGACAAAGAAGTAGAGTTGACTCTGAGGCCAAAAAAATTGAGTGAATTTATCGGCCAGAAAAAATTAAAAGAACAGTTGCAAATATTTATTAGAGCGGCTAGAGAAAGAGGAGA
>CAZSLG010000063.1:1787-4063 GCA_964607745.1 uncultured Gammaproteobacteria bacterium
GTGTTGGGGATAAAAATAGATGGGACGGCAGCGGAAGAAATTGCCAGAAGAGCGAGGGGAACACCGCGGATTGCCAACCGGTTGTTACGGCGGGTGAGGGATTATGCCCAAGTTAACAGTAAAGGTCTAATAACTATTGACGAGGCCAGGATAGCCTTGGAAAAGTTGGGAGTGGATGAAATAGGTTTGTCTGATGCGGATAGGAAGTATTTAGAGGTGGTCAAAAAACAATATGGTGGCGGACCGGTGGGAGTGGAGAATATTGCCGCAGCCCTGACGGAAGATGTCGAAACCATTACTGATGTCTACGAACCATTCCTAATGAAAAAGGGATTGATTAAAAGAACTTCGAGAGGGAGAGTGATGACCTAGAGTATAATGTGGGTGATGAGGAGTAACGTTTGCATTGAGTGTGCGCTTGGAGTGGTGCCAGCGGATTTTGATGGACTAATTCTTTCAATTAGTAGGGCGCCGATTGGTGATCTTATTCCGAGGAAGGGGGTTATGGGTTTTGGAGGAAGTGTTTCGTATGTAGAAAAGGGAAAGCCAGTAACCGTTCAAGTAGTGGAAATTGATCCAAGGGTTAGATTGGGTGATAGGGTGTGGGTAAATAAGGTTGGTGATGGTGTTGATCAGTCACTGGAAGTATATGAACAGTAAACTAAAACAAATACCGAAATTTAAAAATGAAGACGAAGAGTTTAAATTTTGGCAGAAGGCTGATTCAACAGAATATTTTGATTGGTCAAAAGCAAAACGTGGTGTTCGATTTCCTAACTTGAAGATGACCTTAAAGTGATGAGGTAAAGAACCAAAAAAGGCAGTCCCGATTTTGTCGGGACCGCCCTTTAGGCTAAGTTATTTGGCAGGAAAAATTTTTTATTCGCTTTGAATTCCCAGCAGCCAGAGGACTGCTTCCTTGCGGTAGCGTCGGTCTCCCCGGGCATTGATGCGGATAGCTGGCAGTTTACCTCTTTTTCCCCAGCGCTTGATGGTTAACTTACTAACACGGAGAAGATCGGCGACTTCGGCGACCGTTAACAGGTCGGGAAGATTGTCGATACTGACTCCATTAACTTTTTTGGGGGTAGGTTTTTGAGTCACAGGTTGGTTCTCTGATGTACTTTGTTCGTCCATTTGGTGGCTCCTCTTGTATCAAATCAATATTTAATTAAAATCATTTAATCATAAGACATACTAGTAGGTCAAGATATCAAATAAATTAAAAAATATATTCTTGCTAAAATGAAGTGTGACCGATTATAAAATTGCCTTTTTTGGAGTCAAGCCATGGGAGAGAGAGATTGTCGAGAGAGAAATAATTAACTTGGATGTAGTGGGGGTGGGGATATATAAGGAAGATGTAGAAAAGAACGTGGAAATGGCGGCGAAATATGATGTGTTGTCTATTTCCCATACAACAATCTTGAGCAAACAACTACTGGATAGTCTGCCAAATTTAAAATTGTTGACGACCAGATCGACAGGTATTGACCATATCGATATTGGAGAGTGCAAAAAAAGAGGAATAGAAGTAAACAATGTACCGGAGTACGGAACTAACACGGTAGCTGAATATGCAATGGCCCTGCTTTTGGCAGTTACTAAGAAAATTATTGTAGCTCATCAGTCGGTGGAGGAGGGTGAATTTAGTCCTCATGGGTTGACCGGGACGGATATAGAAGGAAAGACTTTGGGAGTAATTGGAGCCGGTAAAATCGGTCAGAGGATGGCCAAATATGCCCGGGGAATGGGGATGAGGGTGGTGGCGGTGGATGTAATAAAAGATGAAGTTGCAGCAAAAAAAATAGGCTTTAAGTATGTGGAGCTGGAAGAATGTCTTAAAAGTGCCGATTTTGTCAGTTTACATATACCCTATGTCACCGAAACTTTTCATTTGATTAATAAGAAGAATATTAAATTAATGAAAAAGGGAAGTTATCTAATTAATACCGCCCGGGGACCGGTGGTAGAGACAGAGGCTCTTGTTTGGGCATTGAATGAAGGAATATTGGCTGGAGTAGGATTGGATGTGGTAGAGGAGGAAAGTAACCTAGAGAGCATGTCAATGATTATGAGTAGCCGACCGACAAAGGATGACCTACAAGAAGTACTAAGTTTCCATATGCTGCGGGATAGAGATGATGTGGTGTTTACTCCCCACAACGCCTTTAATACGACCGAAGCAATAGAAAGGAGGGTAGAAATGAATATTGACAGTATTAAAAAGTTTATTAGTCAAAAGAAATGAAACCGGTAATAATTTGCGGGGGAGT
>CAZSLG010000064.1:0-4026 GCA_964607745.1 uncultured Gammaproteobacteria bacterium
AATTGCCGGAAGAAATTAAAAAGATGGCGGTGGAAGCGGCGAAAGTGTGTGGGTTAATGGTGGCAGGAGTGGATGTGATGCCGAAAAATATTGACCACGGCTTGAGTAATAATCGAGGAGATTACGTGGTGTTGGAGGTGAATAAAGGGCCGCAGTTTTGGGGTTTTATGAAGGCGACGGGGATTGATGTGCCAATGGAAATTGTTAAATTTTTAGTATCTCTTAAAACGCTTGCATAACATTTTTTCGGTGCTCACGTGCTTCGCAAGAGCTCCAGAAGTTGCGCTCCGAAAAATATTATACTTCGCGTTATTAAAATAAAATTATGAAACAAATAATCGCCTTTACCATGTCGCCAATACAGAGTCAGTTTGAGGTGGATAGGTTGGAGGAAGAAGCTCGAAAGTTGGGGATAAAAGTTAAGAGGGCGATGTATAGGGAGATAGTATTTGATCTGAATAATGAAAACCCAAAGGTATATGTGGCCGGAGAAGAAATAACAGCAGAAAATACAATGGGGGTGTGGTTTCGGGTGGCAGGGACCAAGAGCGGCAAATATACCGAAGGTAGAAACATGTTAATAAGATTTTTGCAAAAGAAGGGAATTTACTGTGTTAATGGTGAGGGATATTTACAATGGACCCGGATGGGAAAGATTGCCCAACATGCACTATATATAGTAGAGGGGATACCGGTAGTGCCGACAAAAATTTTTTATATAAAAAATCAGGTAAGTGACTTTTTGGATTGGGGATATCCGGTAATTGCCAAACACGAGAGAGGATACCAGGGAAGAAGTGTCAGGAAATTTGAGAGTTGGGGGGAGGTGGAAAAATTTTTGGGAAAAATTAACGAAAAAAATCTGGGAATGTTTTTATGGCAAAAATATTTGCCGACCAAATGGGATTTAAGGGTGATTGTAATCGGGGGAGAAGCAATTGGGGCCATGAAAAGGTCGGCGGTGGGGGAGGAATTTAGGAGCAATTATAGTTTGGGAGGAAAAGTAGAGAGATGGGAACTGTCGGAGGTCGAAAAAGAATTGGCTCAAAATGTGGCAAAGGTGTGCAAATTAGATTATTGTGGAGTGGACATAATGAAAAATCTAAAAGTCGAAAGTCTAAAATCTAAAAATTATCAGGAAGAAGATTATGAAAATTATGTGTTGGAGGTAAACCGGCAATGCCAGTTTAAGGGTTTTGAGCAAGCCACGGGAGTTAGTGTGGGAAGAGCAGTAGTGGAAATGATTTTGAAAATGACATAGAATTAGAATATGAAACCGGTATTGTTGGCATTGGGTGGGCTACTTTTAGTAATGTTTGGATTTGCTTGGATGAATGGCAAAACGGGAATAAAACTACCAGTACAGCCAATCGGTGGAGAAAAACAAATATTTTTCGAACCGGAAGGAAAGGTAGAGACAGGAAAAGAAAAGACTTTTGAAATCAAGGCAAATTATTCCGGAGGGGCAGTGGTCAGCTTTAATTTAGAATTTCAGTATGATCCGACGGTGGTGAAGATTGGCGAAGTAAAAGTAAACGAGAATATTTTTGACCAGGTGTTGGCAGAAGAAGTGGATGAAAACTTTGGGAAAATCAGAATCCAGGCAAAAACAAGCCAGTTGGGGGCGGTGTTATCAAATGGGATGGCTGTTTTGGCAACAGTAAAAATGAGCGGGTTGAAGAAGGGAGGAATGATAATGAGTAGTGGTCGGAGACCGGAAGAGGGGGTTTGGGAGAAGGGGAAAACAGGAGAGGGAGATTTTCAATTTTTGGGTTTTAAGGTGTCGGTTTTGTAAATTATTGATGATATACTAAGGAGTTTTAGGGTTCCGATAGTCCGATTACATCGGACATACGGAATCAGGATAAACCTGACAATTTTTTCAATTTAGAAAATTTTCTTTAACAATATGGGTGATTAGCTCTCCGATAGGTTGACGGGAATCAACCATGCGGAGTGAGGGTAAACCCCACAGTTTCGTCCATAGGACGATCGGCCTCTGGCCGAGGTTAGAGCATCCCCCGATAATTATCGGGGGAGGGTCAGTCAATTGAACTAGTATTAACAATATGGGTGATTAGCTCAGTTGGTTAGAGCACCGTCCTGATAAGACGGGGGTCAATAGTTCGAGTCTATTATCACCCACAGACCATGAAAAAAGATGTTGGTTTGGTTAGAGCATCCCGACATAACGTCGGGAGGGTCAATAGTTCGAGTCCTCCATCACCCACAAAAATGAAAGGGTGGGTGTACATAATTAAAAGTCAAAGGAATGGAAGATATTATATTGGTAGTTCTAAGGACCCAATAAGAAGGTTGAACGAATTTCACAACCAAGGAAAAGTAAAAGCAACAAAATATTTAATTCCGTGGAAATTAGTTTTTTCCCAAAAGTATTTTAATATTGTGGATGCGAGAAAGGTTGAGTATAAATTCAAAAAATTTAAATCAAAAGTATTGTTAGAAAAAATTATTAGTTTTGGGAGGTATAATACTAGGGTTAGTTAGAGCAGTCCGACATAAAGTCGGACGGATCAGTAGTTTCTACTACTATTGCCCACTAAATATGATAAATAGTTGGAACAAATGGAGAATAATGGGATTTTTGGGAGCATTAGGGATGGTGGGAATCGGATACCTTAAAAACATAATCCGGGTGATAAAATTGAAGTCATGAATTTGATAAAAATTGCCATAGATTATTTTCTACACATTGATAAGAATCTGGCGATAGTAATTGCCCAGTTTGGCGGTTGGAGTTATGTGATTTTATGGGTAGTAATTTTTATGGAAACAGGATTGGTAGTAACTCCGTTTTTGCCCGGAGACAGCTTGTTATTTGCGGCCGGAGCATTGGCTGCCATGGGGTCGTTTAATATCTGGTTTTTATATTTATTGATGGTGATAGCGGCGATAGTGGGCGATGCGGTTAACTACTCGATTGGACATTTTATTGGACCAAAGGCGTTTAATAGTAAAAATAAATTATTAAAAAAGGAATACTTGGAGAAAGCCCAAGCTTTTTATGACAAACACGGTGGAATGGCAATTACACTGGCCCGTTTTGTACCGATAGTGCGGACTTTTGCACCATTTGTGGCGGGAATCGGAAAGATGAAATACAGCCACTTTGCTTTTTATAATGTAATCGGGGGAATAGCTTGGGTGACACTGTTTCTGTGGGGAGGATACTTTTTTGGCAATGTACCATTCGTGAAAGAAAATTTTCACTATGTGGTGGTGGCGATTGTGTTGATTTCAGTGGTGCCGATTGGAGTAGAGTGGTGGAAGGGGAGAAAGAAGTAGGTTGTGGTAAGATGGTTTATGGGTCATGATTCTGAAGATAAATGGGAAGAGATAAGAACAGGAGTTAACTTGGAAACAAAAAGCCCGGTGGAATTATTGGACATGTTTAGACAAGTGATATCTGATAAGGCGACCGTGTTACGGGAGAAATTTATTTGGAAAGAAGGGGGAGAGGTGACCGAGAAGCCAATGGTAACACAAACTGATTTTAGGGCGAGGCCATTGGGAGAGGATGTTTTACGACTTGACTGGAAAGGTGAGGACATGGATGACAAACATCTTTATTTTAGAGAGCCAGAGAGTGCGGCGATTCAAATACATAAGGACGGAAGAAAGTCGGTGGTAATTAGTCACAAGTCGAAGTCATTAGGTGGACAGGTTGTCCGAAGGTTCACAGCGTTACCAAACGCACCAAGTGTTTAACCCATTGATTTGGAGAACAGATTTAGGTACAATAGGAGCACTTGCGGAATGAGAAAAGGAAATATAATTTATTTAAACAAAATATGTAGGCGATAGTTGCGTCTGCATAGAAGATAAATTGCCGCAAGTAGCGGCATTTTTTTTGCCTGCACCTTTAAAAAAATAGGCTTTAGGGCCTGTGGCTTAGTTGGTTATAGCGCTTCATTTGCAATGAAGAGGTCGGGAGTTCGAATCTCCCCAGGTCCACTAAGTCAGTATTTTGAAATAAGGAAATAAAGAAATTTATTTCCTTTAACA
>CAZSLG010000065.1:0-4014 GCA_964607745.1 uncultured Gammaproteobacteria bacterium
GTAAAGATATTTTTGAAATTACCACCTACCGGACTGAGAGAAGTTATAGTGACTCCCGTCACCCGGATGTGGTGGAGTGGGGAAAGACAATTGAGGAAGATTTGGGGCGAAGGGATTTTACGATAAACGCAATAGCGATGGATACTGACGGAAAAATAATTGATACATATGGGGGTAAAAAAGATATTGACAGTAAATTAATTCGGGCGGTGGGGAATCCGGATGAGAGATTTTCAGAGGATGCCCTAAGGATGATGCGGGCGGTGAGGTTGTCGGCACAGTTGAAATTTGTCATCGAAGAAAAGACTTTTGCCAGTATTCTGAAAAATGCTAAGCTACTGCAAAAAATTGCCGGTGAGAGAATCCGGGAGGAATTATTTTTGATTTTGAAATCCGATCATCCCGGAGACGGGATGGTGTTGCTAAAAAACAGCGGAATTCTGGAGCAAATAATGCCGGAAATGCTACTGGGAGTGGGAATGACCCAAAAGGGACACCATATTTATGATGTCTGGAAACATAGCCTGGAAACGCTTAATAATTGTGAATTGATCGATCCCCTAACCCGGCTGGCAGCATTTTTGCACGATATTGGCAAAGCCAAAACAATAAATTCAATTGACGGTGAAAACACATTTTATAACCACGAGGTGGTCGGTAGCCGGATGGCGGTGGCTATCGGAAAGAGATTAAAACTGTCAAACGAGGAATTACAGAAACTGTTTATTCTGGTCCGCTGGCATATGTTTACTGCCTCGGAAATGCAGACAGATAAGGCGGTTAGACGATTTATTCGTAATGTGACAGTTCCATATTTGGGAGATATGGTAACGTTGCGGCGTGGAGACAGAATCGGCAGCGGCGCCCGCGAAAGCTCTTGGCGCTGGGAATTGTTTAAAAAAAGACTAATTGAAGTCCAAAAACAACCATTTTCAATTAAGGATTTGAAGGTTAACGGCGAGGACGTGATGGAAATACTAAAGATAAAACCGGGACGAAAGGTGGGAGAGGTTTTAGATAAACTTTTTGCTGAAGTGGAAGAAGATCCAAAACTAAACGAGAGAGAAATATTGCTGGGGAAAATAAAGGGGTTAAAATAATGCGTTTCTCTATCTCGAATTAACTACTTGTGCCAGCTCTTGTACGGTTGAGGGTCTACTTGAGTAACGAAGATAAAATTTCAATATTTTGATTGCTCTCGTAAGTTCGGGACCATCTGGTAATCCCAGTGTATTAAGTCCCTCAATATCAGACCGGTATCCACGACCCGACCTACCACCCGGTACTTCGTCTTCAGTGGGACCACTTAAGTCTACTAAGAGCGGAATCATTTCGGTCGTTATTTTGATTGAGTGTATTCCTTCCATATATTTTTAAGTTCTAACTGGTATATTTTACTAATATCGGGTAATTTATCTTGACCGAAATTGACAAAAGAGTATATCCTATAGTATAATATAGACGTGAAAATATCTTGGGAATATAGCCCAGAATCGGAAGCCAGAAGAATTGTCCACACCGCCCATCAGATTGCGGTGGGATTTTATCGAATTAATGGCTTTTTTGTGCTACCTTACGACTCAAATAGTCGCGACGTTTCAAGTAATTTGGTTTACTTTCCTGATCTGCCGTATTATAAAATTTCCCGTTTTTGGGAAAAAATGAAGCGGATTGACGTCTACCACATCCCCTTTAAAGTTGAACAGAAAATTTTGGACCAACTTGTAGAAATGATAAAAGAAGCCAGATTGCCCAGGCCTGAAAGCGAAAAGATGGAACAGGTCTGGAATAAAATGGAAAAAGAGTTCTTGGGGGCGGTAACGCAAGTGATTCCTAAACTAATGAATTCGGTTAAAAATATGGTGATAATGCCAACCATATTAGGGACGAAATGTTCGTTTACGGTTCCGAAACAATTCCCGGCTATGATTTCGATGTATCTACGAAACGATGGCGATATGATTTATGGCATGGTGGAAGCCATCCTGTCCGCTCTAACCCGCGATAACATCTACAAAAAGCTGCAAGCCTCGTGGCAAGAGTCGGAGATGTTGGTGGATTGGCTTATCTCCGAATCGGCAATTGGCGAAGTCATTAATAAATATCATAGTTTAAAATACTATTCTCCAACCTTGAAAAACATCCGAAGTAAACAAAGTGCCCTGATATTAAAACAAAGTGACGAATTTTACCGAAAATTGGGATTACCGAGTTTTGAAAAACCATTTAGAAATGAAAATGGGGTGCCAAAATTGTTCGATAAAACAATTGAGAATATTTCGATTTCAGAATCATCGGTACTGAATAAGCTAATCGAAAACGAAAACAGAGTAACTCCGGTGGATACTGTGGCCGAGGTAATGTTTAAAAGTGAAAATGATTTTTCCCTATACGCTATTTCTAAAACAATTCAACGACTCCGCGACAAGTTGGAGAAAAATGGAATATCCGGGTCGTGTATCCAGACTCTACGAACTAAGGGCTTCGTCTTGAGAAACTAACAGATTAAATCAGATCTCTCCGACCCCTAGCCATATTCGTTTTTATCAGAATTAATTTTTCAATTTTCACCTCAGACATTTTTGATCGTAAAAATTTACGGGCTGATTCCATAACATCATAGTTCCCCGGACCAAAACTCATGTCCATCATCCCCCCTACCGCATGATTTTCAGCGATAGTTGAAACTGCTCCCTCAATAGACCACTTTTGTTTCTTTTCTGCCATATTTGTTAAATATGTAATTTTATAGAATTATAGGATAATATAAACATCTATCTTGACACGAATTTGACAGGAAGGGAAAAATTAAATGAAAGAGAAGTATTGTTGGGAAAAATAAAAAAACTTATTTAGGCAATACCTAGTTCTTTATCTGATAACTCTGTATCTACCCGTGGTTCAACTAAAAACGAACCGTCTAATTGACGTAATTGCCCCCTAAAATAGATATCATCCATGGGAATATCAAGAATTCTGACTGGAAGTCCTTGATGATCAACTTGGGTAAGTCTCAAAACTCGTTTAATAGATTGACCTTCAAAAGAACTTACAATTTCTACCGTACCCGTTCTATTCATTTTTTTCGTTTAAATAACAAAACCAGGGGGATGGCGACGGCGGTGGAGGAATAGGTACCACAGACAACCCCGATAAGCAGAGCCGCGGCAAACCAACGGGTGGTGGAGCCACCAAGTGCCACTAGGGAGAGCAACATAAAGACAATGGTCATGGAGTTGTTGATTGAACGAACAATGACTTCGGTGACCGCCCGGTTGGCTAATTCCGTCCAGGATCGGGTGACGGTAAGGCGTCGCAGTTCCCGGATCCGGTCAAAAGTAACCACGGTATCGTGGACCGAGGCAGACAGAGTGGTTAAAAGAGCAGTGACAAAGAGAGTATCTAATTGCGCCCCAAAGAAATGACCCAACAGGGAGAACATACCGATTAGAATAAATGAGTCGTGGAACATGGCTAAAACCGCACTGGCACCAAAGGAAAAGTCAGAGAAGCGGGATCCAATAAATAAAAGTAAGGCCAAAGACGAGAAAATAATAGCGTAAATGGTTTTCTTGATAAGCTCCTTACCCAGACTCGGGCCACGGGTGCTAAATTGAAGAACTTCAAAATCTTTATCTATGGCCTTGAGATTTTTTTCCAAGGTTAATTTTTTATCCTGGGCGATGTCCAATAGTTTTACGGTATAGATCCCGGAGGTTCCCGAGACTGACTTAAGGCCGACAAGCTGATCATTAAAGATTTTTTCGATATTAGTTTTGTCCTTAGTATTGGGCATTTTGATTTCGAAAGCGGCACCACCCTTAAAGTCTTCGGAATATTGGAAACCCCACTTAATAATGGAGAAGATAGAAATGCCAATAAGAAAAGTTGATATTACAAAAAATAGTGGACGAAATTTCATGATGTTCATATATTTAGATAAGAAGATAAGTAGATGAGAAGATAAATAAGGTCATTTTAGTGATTTCCGGGCAAGAACACGTAATAAATTTC
>CAZSLG010000066.1:0-3887 GCA_964607745.1 uncultured Gammaproteobacteria bacterium
GGAAATTAGCTACCAGAGCGCCATTAATCAGAGATTGGGAGTAATGGATGCGACGGCTTTTACTATGTGCGAGAGATCGGGAATCCCGATATTTGTATTTAATATCAAAGATTTACACCGATTACCGGAAATAATTAAGGGAGATTATTCTTTTGGAACATTAATTTCAGATTAACTTAATTAATATGTTAAGAGTTGATAATGTCAGGATTCTTGACCCGAGAACTATAAGAGTGGTGGTGTGTACGACCTGTGGGCAAGTGGTGGCAGAGGATATGAGCAGAGGGATAGATGTACCTTTGATTAATTGGGCTGTCAACAGCCATACAGAGCATCCGGTCGGAGACATTATCAAACGAAGTGAGCATGATTTGGTGACGGCGGATCCGAATGCAAAAAAAGAATTTCCGGGGGTTTATTTTGGAAAAAGTTTTACCGACTAAAAGGGGCTGGTGAAATTTACTTGGGGTTTGGGAATAAGATTTTTGATGTAGTTGTTAAGAACTTCGCCGAGATTTAGTTGAGAGAAGAGATAAATAAGAATGGCGGCGATAACGACAGTACCAAACAAGGAACCAAGGGATCTAAAAACTCCGCCGAGAAAATTTTGACGGGCATATTTGAAAGGATGGGTGAGGATATCCAGTTTTTGGTTAATTTTTTTGAGTTCGGCTAGAATTTCTTCTTCAATCATTTGATTAAGGATAACATTTCGGAGGCAATGCGGGCCATTTCCTGGGGTGGGAGAGAAAGAGTGTCACGGGCGTTGATACCCTCGTGGTGATGATCGGTGTAAAAACGAGGGACAATCCGGATGTGGGCATGGGGAACGTCGGTGCCAAAGGTGACAAAGGTGGTGTAGTCAGATTTGACGATTTTTTGGGAGGCAAGTGCGATAAGCTTGGCCTTTTCCCAACAGTCACCAAAATTGGGAATGTCGGTAACCCAACGATAGTGAGTTTTGGGAACTAAAAGAGCATTGCCGGGGTTTAGGGGCTTGATGTCTAAAAAACCTAGGAAGGAGTTGTCTTCGTAGACCTTAAAGCTGGGGATTTCGCCTTTGATAATTTGGCAAAAAACACAGTCATTCATAGAATGATTATACCTTTTTAAGAAAGTTTGATTGATAGAATTTTAGTTCGGTGATGGATTCGTGAATGTCGTCGAGGGCCCGGTGGTTTTCAGATTTGGCAAACTTGGGAGGGTTGGTGTTGAGGCGAAAATAAAGTTCCTTGAGAGAAGAGATGTCAATAATCCGGTAGTGAAGAAAATCAAAGACCTTAGGCAGATATTTCATCAGTAGATATTTGTCGTAAAAAAGAGAATTGCCGCAGAGAGGTGAACGACGGGGAAGACAATGTTTTTTTAATAATTTTAAAATTTGGGTTTGAGCTGATTTGACAGTATTTTTTGATTTTGCTACTTCGGTTAAAAGTTTGTTTTCAGTTAAATGTTTTTTGGGCCAATCTTCAAGAATGGAGAGAGATTTTTGGGACTGATGGATGACAAAGGAAGCGGCGTCAAGAACTTTAAAATTTTTGTCAGTGACGATGACGGCAATTTCCAGAGGCAGAGCGATATTAAGATCAAGCCCTGTTCCTTCAATGTCGATCCAAACGAGGTTAGTGCTTTTGTCCATGGCCTATTTTACCTTAAAGTGGGGTTTTAGGCCCGACGATAGAGGGCACCACGAGTGATACCGACTTTGACGATGAGATTTAGATCGAGGAGCTTTTTGAGATCATAATGAAGAGTTTTGGGATTGACGGCAGCAAAACGACGGGAGAGAAATTCAAAAGAACAATCGGGATGGTCGGCAATGATGGCTAGAATCTCCTGACGGCGGGAAGGCAGGGATGTATTTGGGAGCGGTCGGTTGTCTAACTGTTTGAGAATGGAACGGGAGGTGCCAATAATTGATGTCAAAAAATAGTGAACAAATTCGGTCATATCGGAGCTGGGTTCGAGAGCGTAATAATAAGATTCACGGTGGTTGTCGGTATATTCCTCGAAAGGCAACATACCACGAAGGTGGTAATTATGTTGCTTGAGAATTAAGGCTGATATCAGACGGCCAGTACGGCCATTACCGTCCGCAAATGGATGAAGCTTTTCAAATACAAATTGGGCAATAGCCGCTAAAATAGCGGGATGATCAGATAGATTATTTAGGTAATCTAGATATTCACCAACCAGTTTGGGAATTTCGAAAAATGGCGGAGCCAAATGAATGGCGTTACCCGAAGCATCAAAAATGGCCCAAGGTTCCTGGCGAAACTTACCGGCCTGTAGACTTATTTTCTTCATAGCGTGGGTATGAAGGTCACGAATAATATCAATGGTTAAAGTTTTAGGAAAATTAGTTCGATAGACATACTGATAGGCCCGTAAAAGGTTTTGGATTTCGACTTGGGAACCCTCTTCGGAGTCATTCTCATCGACGTCGGCCAGAGATAATGGGTTACCTTCAATGCGGGCGGAGAAGACGGAACTTTTTAATAGGGATTCACGACGAATCTTTTCTTCGACTTGAGGGAGAACTTTTAGTTTCTCAAAAACTATTTTGATAGCTTCTATCTCTATTAGAGTCTGTTCGATGTTCTTTGTCTTAGTAAAGTGATACGAAACCATAAGAAGATATTAGATTATATGAGAAGATATTGGAAGATATCAAGAGGTGGCAAGTTGTTTATTTCGAATTTGTTTGTTAGTTAGGTATCCCCAAGCGAGGATAACACCGATTAGTAATAAAAGACCGGTTCCGTACATTAACAGTGGAAATTTTCCGACACCAATGGTGATTCCGTAAACCATAAGATAGCTGGAGGCAACGATACGCATGGCGACACGTTTGAGGGAAAAGAGGCTGGCCCGGATATGATCGCTGGCCAGATCATGAATGTCCCCATCAATTTTGGAAATAATATAGCCGGAGAGTAATTGAATAAATAGAATAAGACCGGCGGTAACCGGATATGTCGGGAAAACAGCGATAATGATAACTGAAAAAGCGAAAAGAATCGCCAAGAGAGCAATGTTTTGTTTTTGGATTTCGGCGTAAAGTTTTCCGCCGATTGACCGAGCTAATCCACCTAAACCGACAAAGAGGCCAACTGTAGCCACATTAATCTGATACAAAGTGACATAACTGCCAATAATACTCTTGAGAGTGAACATGAAACCCCCAAAAAGAGCAACGATGATAAAGACTTGTTTTAAAGTCGGCTGGCGTAAAGATTTGAAACCATCTTTGGCAATAGAAAAGACGGATTGAATGTTTTTGATTTGAGGGGTAGTGGCTTTCAAAAAATATAGTGGTATGTTGGCGGAAAACATGCAGATTCCGCTGACAATAAGAGCCAATTCGTAACTAATTTTACTTATCAGTCCACCGATAATAGAACCAAAAAATAAAACGAGGTCCATTAAAGAATTGTAATTGGCGGTATCTTTTTTGATGTTAAGAGAGACTGTTTTTAGAATTCCCATATCATTGCCTGAAGAAAAGCCATTGCCAAGAGCCAGTAAAAACAGGGCAAATAAGTACAGGTAATAGTTACCACTTAGAGACATAACCAGCATGGAAGCAAGATTGAGGGTATTGGCCAAATAAGTAACCCGGCGATAGCCAAAGCGATCGCCGATGACTCCGGTGGGATATTCTAAAATCACCCCAAAGAGCTGATAAAGGGACATGAGGGAAAAGGCCTGGACCGGAGAGAGCCCGCGGTACATCAGATAAGGAATGGCGATAGCTAACCAAAAGTAGGTAAAGGCGAGGGATTGGGAAAAATAAAACAATCGAAGTCTGGGGTTTTTCATCTTAGAGACTTCCATAATTTTAAAAGTTTTTGGTTCGAGTTTTTAGAATTGGCCGGATCATAGAG
>CAZSLG010000067.1:0-3834 GCA_964607745.1 uncultured Gammaproteobacteria bacterium
AGCTGTCTCGCGACGCTCTGAACCCATCTAACGCAGCGCTTTAATGGGCGAACAGACCAACCCTTGGCCGTTTCTTCGCGGCCAGGATGCGCCAAGACGACATCGCATGTTTTTTCCACAATTTCTTGTGGTCTTAGACTATCCCTTCATCCTCTTTCTTTCTACCTTTCCGAGGTATCAGAGTAGGAGCTAGCGTATTATCCGAAATTATTTTTAAATTTCGAATCTCATCTTTCGATTCAGTCGTTACGGGGTCATAACTAAGGGTAATTTATACCTGAAATCAGGTAAAATATGTTTTTCTGTCAATTTAATAAAAGATTTAATACTTTCGGTTCTGATTCGAATTCGAAAATATTTTTTATCTTTATTTAAAGTTGCCAGCAATCCAAATTGATTTTTCAAAATTTCAATCAATTCAAATTGTTCTTTGATCGAAAACTGTTGAGTATTTAGATAAACCGATGATCGGCTTTTCGAGCCGTCATCCATAAACCATACCGCCAAGCTTAAAGCATTCAATTTTAGATTTTTGGGAATTATTTTCCTCCCTCCAATAAAAAACTGATTATAAAATGAAGTAAAAATAGGTAAACTTCGAGTAAAAAAGCGATAAGCTTCCCTATCTCCATTACCTTTTCTCCATTTTGGTGGTGTTAAAACAAAATTAGAAAATTTTGAATAAAACCAATCCACTAGAATCTTTTGCGAATATGCATGATTTATTTCCAAATATGCATTAGTCTTCTTTCTCATTGTCGCATCTCCTAAAAGACTACCTACAATGATGGATTTTTGTTCCTTCGTTAGACTTCCCACGGTATTGGCCATTGATTAAATATAAATCAATTAAGGCGTTCACCGTTATGAGCTAGTTATTAAGTTTTTGAGAAAAACTTATAAAAACGACAAAAAGACTTGATAATTACAGACTGATGGAATTACTTCCACCCACCCCGATTAGCCTTTATGGCTAAGGTGCCGAACCGCATCGTCAATGTGAACTATCGGATGCGACCAGCCTGTTATCCCCAGAGTAGCTTTTATCCAGTAAGCCCGTGCCCATACCAAATGGGTCACGAGGATCACTAAAACCGTCTTTCGACCCTGACCTCAAACTAATGTTGAGGCTAGCTCCAGTAAACTGTAGCTATTCGACTAGTATGTCTCACAGTCAAGCCGACTTATGCTTTTGCGCTTATAGTCCGATTTCCTACCGGACCAAGTCGACCTTTGTGTACCCGCGTTACTTTTTTGCAGGTGCCTGCCCCAGGCAAACTAGCAACCATACACTGTTTCCCGGTGGGTTCCACCACCGCGGATTAGACTCAAAAATGAATAAGGGAGGTGTTCCATTGGCGTCCGCGGTCTTGCGACCGGGACTCCCTCCTACGCTCGACAGTATTCATGTTCTTATCAATGTAAAGATCTAGTAAAGCTTCATGGGGTCTTTTTGTCCTGTATTGGTTAAACGGCATCTTCACCGCTCTTTCAATTTCACTGAATAGATAGTTAAGACAGTTGCACAGTCGTTGGTTCTTTCATACGCGTCGGAACTTACCCGACAAAGGACTTTGCTACCTTAGACTCTGTATTACTCTTATGTTTAGCAATAAACATAAACTCTTGATGTCTCCACCAAGCTTGGACTATATCTTTCCTCGGTTTTTATAAAACCGGGATCTGACGTGTAGTCTCTGAGGATTCGTTCAAGCTGGAGATTATTTGTTCGGCAGTATATTTCCTGCCCTTACCTTGCTGATTCATCTGAAAAGCCAGTTTAACTATTTCAATTAAACCGTCTTTTTCTAAATGTTTTTTTAGAGACATCATTTCTAAAATTTTTTGAAAAATCAAAAAATCATTTCTTTTTGTCCCTAAAAATTTATATTTGTTAAAAAATGGGATTATTTTTTCTTCCAACGTTCTTCGGTTGTCCACAATTAAAACCAACACATCGGGTTTACTGCCTTTTTCGACAATATAACCACAATGCATTTCCTTTTGAAATATTTCCAAAATATTTCGGTTTTTCTTGTGTTGATACAACGAAAACATCGGATCAATCATCCATCCATACTTCATTTGTTTGAACGGTTTAATTGATACAGAAAAACAACCCTCACCTTCCACAAATCCAGCAAAATAATTAAACAAATCCCTCCTTTTACTAAAACGTCTTTCCTGCTGATCAACTATGTTCATAGATTATTACCTCCTCGGTACTATGAAATTATAAAAGGGCTAAAGCCCAATAACTAGTCTTTCCAGCATATGGTCAAATTTTACAACTGCTCTAAGTTTCACAGTTAGAGTTACTGCTGACGTTCACTAGGGCTTATAAAACAGGCCATAACCTTGCGGCAATAACCCATCTTTTTAACCTTCTAGCACCGGTCAGAATTCAGCCCGTATACTTCCCCTTACGGGTTCGCACGGACCTGTGTTTGTGGTAAACAGTCGCCATGCATTCTTTTGTTGTAGTCCAGTGGTTAAACTGGACAGGGCATCTTGAAATCTTACGCCCAGCTAATTTGCCAAGTTCCTTAACTATCTGTCTTTCAATCGCCTTAGTCTTCTCGACTCATCCACCAGTGTCGGTTTTGGTACGAATAAAATTAGTTCTCACTACGACGCTTTTCTTGAATAAGTGGACTTAAAAGGATTGCCCTCGGCTTACGCCGGGGCTCTTATTCGTGTTTCGCGTAAAAACGAAAAGGCGGATTTACCAACCTCTTCTGGCTACACACTTAAAAGCCGCAATTACTTTACGGCTCCCTTCCTCCCACTCATCGTCACGCCCTAGTTAATAACGAACTAACCTTAGTACCGGAATATTAACCGGTTGTCCATCGGCTACTCCCCAAAAGGGACTCACCTTAGGATCGACTAACCCGCAGACGAACAACGTAGCTGCGGAAACCTTGGATATTTCGGCGGAAAGGATTCTCACCTTTCTCTCGTTACTCATGCCCGGATTCTCACTTGTCAACGCTCCAGCACCCCTTACGGAATACCTTCGCCGCATTGACAACGCTCTCCTACTGATCTCGTGCGCAACACTTTAAATTTATTTTTTTGAACATTTATCAAAAACAATTACCTTCCCTATGAATACAAGATCTACAAATTGGATCTACTTCTCTATTTTCAGGTAAATCGGGTACAATCTCCATCCCAACCCTTCTTAAATAGACATCATCAAACAGATGATCAATTCCACTTAATAAAACCTTTTTTTCTTCAACGTTTCCATAATTTTCTTTACTACCTAAAATATCTAATAAATGTTTTTTAGCTTCTTCATAAGACATCCCTCTAAATGCTTGTAGACCTGCTACAGCATCAACCAGAGGTCTATGGTGTCTCATTACTTGAACCATACAATATTATAAGACATACTTTCAATAAATTCAAGGTGTTACGCACAAAATCCTCCAATTTCGGCACTATGCTTGAGCCTCCTTACATTTTCGGCGCAGACGACCGACCTTTTAAGGGGTCGAACAGTGAGCTATTACGCTTTCTTTAAAGGATGGCTGCTTCTGAGCCAACCTCCTGTCTGTCTTAGGTCATCCACTCCCTTTCCCACTTAGCATAGATTTAGAGGCCTTAATTGAGAGTCTGGGGTCTTCCCCTCTCGCCCGGCCAGCTTAGCCCGGTCGGACTGACTGCCTAGCTTAATTCTGTGGTATTCGGAGTTTGGTTAAATGCCGAGTCTTGCGACTCAAACATTCATCCAGTAGCTCTACCCCCACAGAGAAACACTAGACGCTATACCTATATATATTTCGGAGAGAGCCAGCTATTCCCACTTTCGATTGGCATATTACC
>CAZSLG010000068.1:0-3823 GCA_964607745.1 uncultured Gammaproteobacteria bacterium
GTTAATCTCCCTTTCTTCAAAGGGAGAAGCCCCCGAAGGGGGAGAGGGATTTTGACTTATGCAACCAACCACTAAAACCATTAAACGTGTAGCCATTTTCGGCGGCTCTGACCTCTTACCTGCCGACTCGGCCTACCAACTAACGTTTGCTACCGCCAAATTATTGGCTGCCTCCGGCTATATTGTCATCAATGGCGGTGGTACCGGCATTATGGAAGCAGCCACTTTGGGAGCCAAAGAAGCTGGTGGTCGGGTAGAAATTATTGTCATTGATCCTCCCGATAATCCGGGTAATTACGAAGGTATTGATAAAAACAATTTATCCCTAGCTGACGAAGTTATCGTCACCCACGACTATCAGGCCCGGATGAATAAACTTATGGAAATTGCCGATGCTTTCGTTATATTTAAGGGTGGCACCGGTACTCTTTCCGAAGTCGGTCTGACTTGGGAAATAGCCAAATTTGATTATGGCCACCACGAGCCTCTGATTTTTGTTGGTCCCGAGTGGCGGGAAATTGTGGCCACTCTCCAAAAATCTATGAATTACGAATCTATTGAAAAAAATGTCGTCTCCGTTGTCGATACCCCGCAAGAAGTTCTTGAAGTGCTGAAAAAAATCTAAAACGTAAATCTTTGTTTTACCCTTGCTACCAATCTTTTAACTGGTTCTTTGGCATGTTGAACCAACTCTACCACCGGTTCTTCCATCACCCCCTCAACCGCCACCGCTGCCCCAACTCCCATCACCACCAAATTTCCCCCGGATGCCATCATCCCTCCCAATCCACCCAAAATCTGAAAAATTCTTCTTTGATCACTATCAATCCGAAACCTCATCTATCCGAATTGTATCACAACTTAGTTTGTTCCCCTTTTATCAAAGGGGAAAGCCCGTAGGGAAGGGGATTTGAATTTTATTCCAGATAATCCTGCAGTTTTTTACGCCGTGATGGGTGGCGCAGTTTCCGTAAAGCCTTGGCCTCGATTTGCCGAATCCGCTCCCGGGTGACATTAAAAATTTTCCCCACTTCTTCCAATGTTTTTGGTGTTTCTCCCATTAGCCCAAAGCGAAGTGACAACACTTTTGCCTCCCGTTCATCCAGAGACGACAACACCTCTTCAATTGACTCCCGCAGTAATTCTTTGGAAGTTTCGTCATAAGGACTAGGTTGGGTCGTGTCCTCTATAAAATCTCCCAAAAATGAATCCTCATCGTCGCCAACGGGAGTAGCCAGCGATGTCGTGTCCTGGGAAATTCGATAAATTTCTTCCACCTTTTCCACAGTGACTTCCACCTCAGCCGCAATTTCTTCAATTGTCGGCTCCCGTCCCAGTCTTTGAGTTAGAGCCCGGGTGGCCTTATAAACCTTATTAATTGTTTCCACCATGTGCACCGGAATCCGGATAGTTTTGGCCTGATCAGCAATGGCGCGCGTTATGGCCTGCCGGATCCACCACGTCGCATATGTTGAAAATTTAAAACCTCGCTTCCAGTCAAATTTTTCCACTGCCCGCATCAGTCCCTGATTTCCCTCCTGTACCAAATCCAAAAAGGTCAATCCCCGGCCAATATATTTTTTAGCAATTGATACCACTAGTCGGAGGTTGGCGTTAATAAGATCTGCCCGGGCTATCTTTGATCCTTTTTCAATCGATTTGGCCAGTTCTACTTCTTTTTCAAAGTTGATCAAATCAACTTTGCCAATTTCTTTTAAGTACATTCTTACTGAATCCACACTGTTTTTTTGCGACAGCAGGGCCATCAAATCAGCATTTGTTACCTTGGCCTTTTCAATTTCCAGTGCCTCTTTTGACTCCACTTTGTCAAAAACATCCACTCCCTTTTCAAAGAGATAGTCAAAAAGCAGATCCAGTTGTTCAATGCATTTTTCCGGCTCCGGTACCAACGCCAAGATCTCCTCGTTTGTCAAGTATTTTAGCTTTTTAGCCTGAGCCAAAAGCTTTTGCTTTATCTGGGAGAAATCCAAAGACACCGCCATGTTCTGTATTCTATCGTGATTTTAGGCTTTTATCTACTACCACTTTCCCCGTTTTTGATATTTAGACAGCTCCTGAGCCGTTTGAGTGTATTCTTTTTCGGCCACCGCTAGCTCCTCTTCTTTTTCTTCTCTTTCCAGTCTGCCGATTCTTTCTGAAATCTTGTCAAGTTTAGTTTTTAGTTCTTCGATTCTTAGTTTTCCAATTATTTTTTCTATCTCGTTTTTTCTCACTCTCCCTTCCATTGCTTTTTCTGTGGCTTGCAAATACATTCCTCCCAAACTGTTTTGTAATTCTTCGGCCACCCCTTCCAATAATTTGTCTGGAGTAAACTTATCGTTTTTCAGGTGTTCCCAAATTTTTTGAAACTTTAGCGTCTGTATTTTTAATTTTTTCTCCACCCTTGCCGCTACTTTTCTGATATTTTTACTTCCCAACACCAAAGTTATCAGCTCTTCCTCCATTTTTTCCCTCCTCCCCATTGGTGTTTCTTTTTCTGTTTTTTCAATTTCTTTTTTTTGCTCTTCTTTTATTGGTACCACTTTTCTCAACTCACTTTCTACAGCCTCCACTTCTGTTCCCAAAACTCCAGCCAGTTTTTTTAAATAATCAGACCTAATTACCGCGTTTCTAATCCGGGAAACAAAAGGCAACACCTTTTTTAAAATTTCTTTTTTGCCCCTAATTGTTTCCGTCCCAAAACTGGCAGCCGCACTGTCAATCACAAAATCCCAAATCGGTACTGCTCCTATAATCATTTTTTTAAATCCATCAGGATCATCCCGTATTGCCTCGTCGGGGTCTTTATATTTCCCCATCAAATTCACCACCCTGATTTCAAATTCTAATTTTTCTGCCATTTCAATACTTTTAATTGCTGCATTATTCCCGGCAAAATCTGAATCCAGCGCCAGGATTAAAGTATCGGTATAACGACGCAATAATTGAAGTTGTTCTTCTGTAAATGCTGTTCCTTTAATCGCTACTATGTTTTCTATACCGGAAGCATATGGGGTAATCATGTCAAATTCTCCCTCTACCACAATTACCGTTTGCTCTCTTCTAATGGCTTCTCTGGCTAGATTTAAGCCATAGACCATTTGGCTTTTGTGATACAGTTCCGTTTCCGGCGAGTTAATATATTTTGCCTGCTCTGCCTTGGCTCCCGGTAACACTCTTCCCGAAAACCCCAAAATTCTTTCCCGAAAATCAATTAGAGGAAAAGTCAGTCGGCCGCTAAAACGGTCATATAATTTTTTACCCCCGTACTGACTCCAACCAAAAGTACCCGTTTTTACCAAATCTTCTTCGGTAAAATTTTTCTTTTTTAAATAGGCAGTAATCAACCTTGAATCATTTGGACAAAAACCAACTTGAAACGTCTTTATCATTTTTTCGTCAATCTCTCTTTTTTCTAAATATTCCCTGGCCTCTTTTCCCAGTTGGTGAGTGGTTAGCATGTAGTGATAAAAACGGGCCACTTCACTATTTATTTTTAGAAGCGTTTTCTTATTTCTTTCTTCCCGGCTGTCCTCAAAGGTGTTTATAAGTTTCACTCCGGCCACTTTAGCCATTTCCTCCAGTGCTTCTCTAAAATCTATTCGGTTAAATTCCTGGACAAAAGAAAATACATCTCCGGCCTTACCGCAACCAAAACACTTATAAATTTGCAATTCCGGTGAAACAATAAACGACGGCGTTTTTTCCTGATGGAAAGGGCAGTTAGCCACATAATGTCGTCCCCGTTTGCGAAGCGGTAATAAACGGTTAATTACTTCGACAATATCCAGCTTTTTTTTGATTTCTTCAACCTGATTCTCCA
>CAZSLG010000069.1:0-1239 GCA_964607745.1 uncultured Gammaproteobacteria bacterium
TCCGATTCGCTCACTACTCCTTCAATGTCCTGTATCGCCATGTGGCACAATCTTCTTTCATATGAACTCATACTGGTCATTGATACTTCCTTACCGGTGTCCAGTACTTTTTGGGCCAACTCTTTAACCATCGTCTGCAATCTGGTTTTCTGCTCATCCCGATAGTTATTAATGTCCAGTAGTACTCTCACCCATTCTCCTAACCTCACCCGAACAATCAACGATAACACCAGTTGCAGTGCTGCCATATTTCTTCCTCTCATTCCTATCAGTCCGCCGGGGTTTTTCACCGTCAAACTGACTAATACTTGGGGTTCTTCGCCCTCGACATCTTCTACAAAAGCGTTATCTACTTCTTGGTTCAATTTTTCCAGAAGCTCGCAGGTACACTCCAAAATCGTTTTATTTCTTTCTTTGTTATCCATTTTTTAGGGCTAATACCTGTTGCCCCAACATCACCAGGCTATTTACAAACCAGTAAAGCAACATTCCGATTGAAAAACTCCAACCAATAAACACCGTCATTATCGGCATCATATACATCGACTGCGTTCTCATCATACCCATCATGTCATCTTCTTTATCTTTTGTCTCCTTCACCACCATCTTGTCTGTTTTGGGGCTGGGCATCATCAATTTACTACTAAAATACTGTAAAACCGCCGACCCCAATAATAATACCAGAGGTACTATCATTGCCAAACTCATTCCTTTCTCAAATATTTTGGCCGGGGTCGCCACTAAATTTACCCCCATAAAATCACTGTTAAATTTAAAACTTTCATTAATTCGAAAGGCCGGTATTAGTTGGCGGTTAATTTCCTCCATTTTCCCTTTCCCTTCAGCAAACAAAGTCACCATATTAAAAGCCGAGAAAAATATTAACAGTACTGCCACCTGTAAAATGTTTGGCAGGCACCCTGACAGGGGATTTACTCCTTCACTCTTATACATCTGCATTTGGGCCTTAGCCAATCCCTCTTTATCTTTACCAAATTGTTCCTGAAGTTTTTTTAATCTTGGTTGCAATGTTGCCATCTTTTTGGCCGACTTTAAACTTGGCCACAATAGTGGTAATAAAATCATCCTGATTAGCACCGTCACCACCACCACCGACCACCCCAAATTACCCAGAAGGTAATAAAACCCGAATAAAGCGTTTGTAAATGGAGCCACAAAAATATTCATAAGACTTGCTATTTTACCAGATCAACCCCGCCTTTACTCCACGGATTGCAC
>CAZSLG010000069.1:1249-3816 GCA_964607745.1 uncultured Gammaproteobacteria bacterium
TTTTACCACTCCATATTTTTCCACCGCTTGATAGGTATATTCACTGCAGTTTGGGCTAAAACGGCAGTTATAACCCTTCGATATATGCCTTTTATAAAAAAGAAGCAATTTCATCACCAATTTTTTCACTGTCTCTCCTTACATAAACTACCAATCTAATATTTTTTTCTTTTAACAAAATGCGCAAACTCTCTTTTATTTTTCTCCTAATCCGGTTACGTCTGACTGCTAATTTTACAATTTTTTTTGAAATCATTACCACCAAATTACTTGCCTTTGGTCTGCCGAAGCTCTCCAGAGCGTAGGTGGCCCACCAATCCGCTCCTTCAATTTTTTTACCGCCAGTTATTACTTCTGAAATTTCTTTTTTTAGCACTAGTATTTACTGGAAACCGTTAGCTTCTTTCGACCTTTAAGCCTTCTTCTTTTAATTGTCTTTCGACCCAAGGCGGTCGACATTCTTTTTAAAAATCCATGCACCCTGGCTCTTCTTTTCTTTTTTGGTTGATATGTTCCTTTTTGTTTCATGTTTCCATTTTATCAATTACTCATCTACTTATCTACTCATCTATTTGTCTTATTTGATATCTTCCCAATTGTGGAAAACTACTTTATTATGATGTGGATAAATAAAACACTTCATTGCCCCGATTTGTTTTTCCTACCCATCTTACCTACTTATCCATTTATCTGCTTACCTAATTATCTAAATCATGGATTTAATTCAACTTTGGAAAAAAGTACAGGAAGAACTCAAAATTGATCTCTCTACTGGAGTCTACAAAGTTTACATCGAACCTACCCGTCTTTTAAGTTTGGAAAACCATACTGCCACTATTGGTTGCAACTATTCCACTGTCGCTGACAAAAATAAAAAGGACTATTATCAACATTTCAAAACTGCTCTCGACCGCCACACCCAAGCCCAAAACTCTTTAGTATTTGAGGTCAAAACTACCGCCCCTGACTCCGCCGTCGATTCTACCCCTCTCTTTTCTTATCAAAAAAACTCTTCACCCACTCTTTCTGCTCTTCGTTCCGGCCTTCACCCCAAATATACTTTCGACCATTTAGTTGTCGGTAACAGCAATAATTTTGCCTATGCTGCCGCCCAGGGTATTGTCAAGAATCCTGGTCTTTCTTACAACCCTTTTTATATTTGGGGAGGAGTAGGGGTCGGCAAAACCCATCTAATGCAGGCCATCGGCCATGAACTTCTCAAAAACAATCCTGATTTGAAAGTCCGCTATTTCCCCGCTGAAACTTTTGGCAATGAACTTATCTCTTCCTTAAAATCCAAAAATATTTCTTCCTTTAAGGATAAATATCGCTCTCTTGATTGTATTTTAGTTGACGATATTCAATTTATTGCCGGCAAAGATTACACCCAAGAGGAATTCTTTCACACCTTCAATGCTCTCCATATGACCGGCAAACAAGTAGTTCTCACTTCCGACCGTCGCCCCGACGAAATCAAAGGTTTAGAAGATCGTCTCATTTCCCGTTTTATGGGTGGTCTTACTGTCGATATTCAGGCCCCTGATTATGAAATGCGCAGCGCTATTATTCAGCAAAAAGCCGCCGAAAAGGGGATTATAATCGATTCCGACGCTACTGCTTATCTGGCCGACAAACTTCTTAGTAACACCCGTGACATCGAAGGTAAGGTTCAGGAAATCGCCGTCAAAGCTCTCTCTCAACATCTTGCTAACGTCAACCTCAATTTTATTGAAACTATGTTTTCCCAATCTTCCCAAAATGGTACTCAAATTTCTGCCGACAAATTAAATCCCCGTCATCTCATTTCCACCTGTGCTCATCATTTTGACTTAAAAACAACTGATCTTTGCGGTTCTTCTCGTCAAAAAGATTTAGTTACTGCCCGCCACATCACTGCCTATCTTCTTTTAACCGAATCCAAGCTTCCCCTTGAGGAAGTTGGCCGGCTTCTTGGTGGCCGTGACCATACCAGTATCATGCACGCCCGTGACAAGGTAACCAAAGATTTCAACACCAATCCCCAAACCCGCTCACTTATCAACCGGATTATCGACTCCCTCTGACCCCAGTTTCACTTTTCCACTTTTTGTCTCCACTTATCCACCAACTTATCCACAAACTATTTCCTCTTTTCCCACCGAACTTTTCCCGAACTAGTAATCAATTTATAAGATAAAAATATACTCAATCTCGTTACCTACCGCCGATTTTATCTTATCAACCTATTATTTATATATATCTTCCCTAAGTACTAGGTACTTTTTACTCGTTACTCACATGTCCCCCCTCCCTACTAACATCACTACTGTTTAATAACTTAACTTTTTATCTATCTATTATCACCGCACTTTCTTTTCATTTACTCTTTCTCCGATTTACCCATCCCCCATACCTTGCTAGTATAAATAAATGAAGTTCTCTCTTTTAGAAGAAAACCTTAACCCGGCTCTGACCCATGTTTCCCGTTTTGTATCCGCCAAAGCACAGCTTCCAATTCTTAACCATATTCTTTTTTCTACTGATTCCGGACGCCTTAAATTATCAGCCACTAATTTGGAAATGGGTAT
>CAZSLG010000070.1:0-1938 GCA_964607745.1 uncultured Gammaproteobacteria bacterium
TAATGGTTCATGGGCACGGGGGGTGAATCAGTTTATTGAGGAAATAGGTAATGGTGTGTAATTGTGCCATATTGTTGACCTATTTATAATGTTTTGATATAGTACACAAAGATCCCGGGGTGGCTCCTCTAAAAAGCATGCTCTGGGATTTTTTTTGGACTAAGGTGGTGGTAGAATAGGCCCTATGGGAACGATTAGCACGGCGCAATTTAAGAAGGGAATATATATTATTTTCCACGAAGAGCCGCATATGGTGGTGGATATTCATTTTGTATCTCCCGGAAAGGGTTCGGCTTTTTATAAGACAAAATTAAAATCTTTATACACCGGGAGGGTGGTGGAATATACCTACAAATCGGGAGAAAAAGTCGAAGAAGTAATAGTCGAGACTCATGAGGCATCCTATTCCTTCTTTGACGGGACGAGTTATGTTTTTATTGAACCCCGAACTTTTGAACAGTATTCAGTATCAGCAGAAGTAATAGGTAGTGACAAGGTTTATCTAAAAGAAGGGCTTTTGTATCGGATAAAATTTTATGATGACAAACCGGTAGGAGTGACCTTACCTAAAAGTATTGCTTGTGTGGTAGTAGAAGCGGAAAACTCAATCAAGGGTGATACGGCGACATCAGCTATGAAAAATGCGGTTTTGGATACCGGGGCTAAGGTACTAGTTCCTTTATTTATCAAAAGCGGAGAGGAAATAATGATCAGTACGGAAACCGGAGCTTATTTGTCAAGAAAGTAATTTAAAGACCGAGCTGAGTGTCAATTTGTGGAGGAATGATTTCGGAATTGTATTTGAGATTGTCTTCGATGGTTTTGAATTGGAATTGGTAGGCGGTGGGAATAATATTAGGTTCATTGATGATGGTGGGAATAGCCGTGGGTATCGGGGTAGGGGCAGTGGTAACCGAACGAGGGGGAGATTTTCGAACCAGAGAGGCGACTAAACTGGCTATTAATAGAACAATAATGGTGCAGGTAAGTATTAAAAGGAGGGTTAAGCGGCGATCTTTTTTGGATACTGGCCTGAGAGTAACATCCAAGGGGTTATTTAAGGGCTGGTCGATATTTTGATATATATTTTCTCTCATAGTTGGTTTAATTTAATAGCGACGGCCTTGAGGTCGGAAAGCATGTTTTGAAGATAACGATCAGCATCAATTAGCTCATTTTTGGCGTCAGAATAAAAATTAACAAAGCGGTTACTTAATTGTTTAGTTTGGGTTAAATCGGTAGCATTTTTAAGTTTTGAGACAACTAGGTCCGATTTAACCGGCAGTGAATTTAACCAGTCGTTTAATTGGTCACCGGTTTTAGGATCGTTTTTAAGGTTGTCGGATAATTTTTTTATAAGGTCCAAAGAAAGGAGGCGCTGATTAATCTGATTTTGGGTTAGGGCAGTGTAGATAACGGTTTGAATGGAAATATATTTGGTTTTAAAACTGTCAACCCAATTGTTAATGTCGTTTTGGCTATTGAGGTTACCAATAATCAGATTTTGTTCCTGGCACCAATCTTCCCAACGACTAAGTTCGATCTGGATTTTGGAAACGGTAGTTGGGGCCGAGCTTTTGAAAGTATCTAAGCTGACCCGGAGAGCCAACAGGTAACTTTTTAGCATGGAGGATCTAGCAACTAGAGCCGCCTTGGCGGCATCAATTTTATCTTTTTCGGAGGTAATAGTGCGGTATTTGGTATAAACTTCTTTTTTGTCAATATAGTCAATATATTTTTTTTGATATTCGGCTACTTGAAAAGAGTAATCCTGACGATATTGATCAAGAAGAGTCGGGGTGGGAATGGCGGTGGGAGTGGAGGAAAGGGTGGCTTCTTGAGCCATGACTAATCCGAGCAGAAGACTTAGCATAAATCAGTTTAACATTTTTAGTGTGAGCCGTGAGAGACTCGAACTCTCGACCAATCGCTTAAGAG
>CAZSLG010000070.1:2038-3713 GCA_964607745.1 uncultured Gammaproteobacteria bacterium
TCTACCGACTGAGCTAACGGCTCGGGTGCGCCTAGGGGGAATCGAACCCTCATCATCCCGTCCGAAGCGGGATACTCTATCCGTTGAGCTATAGGCGCTTATTATCTCAAAATTCAGTATCCCCAGCAGGGATCGAACCTGCGACCTTCTCCTTAGAGGGGAGACGCTCTATCCAACTGAGCTATGGGGACAGATTGTTAAACAAACTGAAGTATTTTACCAATTTTTCAGCCAATATTTTAGATACTTGACAGATAAGTGTTTATATAATAAAAATTAAGTCCGTCAAAATGCCGGAAAAACAGTTATCTAAAATTAGTCCAAGAGCTTTAGAAATAAATAAATTGTTAGAAGAAGCAGGTCCACCGGAAATTTCAATCTATCCCGAAGTATTTACTAGAAGAAAAACTCCAATCGAAATTGAGAGAGAAGAAGAGGCAGAAAGGCGAGCAAAATACGGTAATTGATACAATATCATTAAGCCGCTGTGGTGAAATTGGTATACACGTACGCTTTAGGAGCGTATGCCGAAAGGTGTGGAGGTTCGAGTCCTCTCAGCGGCACATTTATTTAAAAAGTCCTTGGAAAAATTCGGTTAGTTTTTCCCAGAGATCTGTTTTGGGGCGATAGATACGGGAATTGGGGCTAAAAGCGGAAAGATTGAAGTGAGGTAATTTATCCCAAGAGATATAGCTTTCCTGGGAAGGAGAGTTGGAATCAATCTTGAAATCAAAATTAATTTTTATAGACTGGCCTGGGAGAATGAGGCGGGTTTTATCGAAACAAAAAGAAGAAGTGGTGATATTGATTGAAGAGGCGGAATTTAGACAAAAAGTAGTTTCACCCCAAATGGCTTGACCGATGTTTTCCAATTCCATGGTGGCGGTGTACGGGGTGTCGGCAAAAATAATTAAGGGTAGATTTATTTGTTTGACCTGAAAGGTGTTTGTTTGGGTAACGGAATTAGGATTTTTGACTAAATTGACAACTTTTTGATATTCAGGATAAATGGTTCCATCAATTTGTAACCAGGAAAAGTGATCAAATGGGGGATAGGGAAAGTTAAAAATAAATGGAGTAACGGCCAAAACTCGGGAATCTTGTTGCCACAGATTAAGGGCAGTTAATAAAAGCGACGAGGTAACTTTGGAGGTATAGAAACTTCTGTTTTGGCTTTCTCCTTCCCGGTGGGGCCAGCCGGTTTCGGAAATTATTACCGGCAATTCTTTTTTGACCCCCAATTTTTTTAAAAAAGCCAATTCCCACTGGTAACCACGAATGGAGTGTTGGCCCTGGTCGTTTGGCGACCCGACAAAACCATGATTGGGATAAGAGTGGGAGGCCAAGGCGTCAAGAAGATCAAAATATTCCGGTTTATATTGGTAAATTTGTTGGTAAAAAGATCCGGCTGATTCGAAGTTTGGAAGTTTTGAGGGAGCGGCCAGATCCAGACCGCCACTTAAAATATAAAAATTGGGATTTAAATTTTTAAGACGTTTGGCGGTATAGAGGGCTAAATCGGCATAAGATTTGGCGTCGACTCCCCCACCCCATTCTTTACCCTGGTTGGGTTCATTAAAAAGAGTTACAATTTGACGGGAATGAGGCCAGTTTAAGGATGCTAAAAAATTGGTTAGATTATATCTTGTGTTATTGACATTCGTCTATCAATCGT
>CAZSLG010000071.1:0-3698 GCA_964607745.1 uncultured Gammaproteobacteria bacterium
CCAACCCCAGTATAGCACTACTTCTGCTAGAATTAGTCACACTATGCCTACCATCCTAATTCTTTTGACTGTTTTCAATTTTCTGGCTCTTCTCTACTTGGCCTATTTAATAATAATAAAATATCGCCACCCTTCGCCAAGTTCTGATACGAAACTACCTCTCGGTGTCATTGAAAAAGTCAGCTTACTCCGTTTTAACCCATTCAAAGATTTAGGTTCTGATCAGAGTTTTGTCCTCTGTCTGTTGGACCACTCTCATTCTGGTGTTATTATTACTTCACTCCATCACCGCAACTTCACCCGAATTTATGCTAAACCGATCAAAAATGGTGAAGGTGACAAAATAACTTTGTCAAAGGAGGAAAAATCGGCTATATTAAATACTATTAACCGTTAATCTATTATGAATTCTAAAGGTCGCAATCTAGTAATTTACCTCGGTCTCTTTATAACTCTTTCGGGAATCAGTTTTTATGCATCCTCAAAACTTTTTCCCATCAAGTTTAAACCCGGCTCAAACTCGACTCCGACTGTTACTAATCCAGCTACCAAAAAAACCGGCGTTCTTGTTTTTGAAGGACCAAAAACTGAATTATGTCCTTTAAACGGGCAACTTTTTACCAAAGAAGAAAAGGATATTTGGGAAAAACGCCGGCCGCTTTTAGTGATGGTTGAAAACCACGCCGATTCCCGTCCTCAATCCGGTTTTAGTAGCGCCGATGTTGTCTATGAAGCCAACTCCGAGGGTGGTATTACCCGGTTTATGGGTGTTTTTTATTGCAACATTGTTAAGGGAACCGGTACCAACTATGATGTTGGTCCGGTTCGCTCTGCCCGGACATATTTCCTTGACTTGGCCTCGGAATATGCCGATTATCCCCTTTATGCTCATGTCGGTGGTAGTAATTGCAGTGCTCCGCTTGATCCCATCACCGGTCGGGCCGCCGGTCCCTGTACCACCAATAAACGTGCCCAAGCCCTAGAACAAATTGCCGATTACGGTTGGCAAAACAAAGGCACTTGGGGAGATCTGTCACAATTCTCCCTTTCTTATAAGGCTTGTCGTCGGGAAGAAGACCGCACTGGTGTTACCGTGGCTACCGAACATTCCATGTATTGTTCTACTGCTGAACTTTGGAATGTGGCCGCTTCCCGAGGTCTTTCAAATTTAACTGAGGTCAAAAAAACTTCCTGGGATAAATCTTTCCGTCTTTGGTCTTTTAAACAAGTCGACTCTCCTGCCTCAACCCTTTCGGCTACAAAAGTATCTTTTGATTGGTGGGGCGATCCGGCCTATGGAGTTACCTGGACCTACGACTCCGTTAAAAAAATTTATCTTCGTCAAAATAATGGTGTCCCCCTCATCGATTTTAATACCCAGCAACAGCTAAGCACCAAAAATATTGTCATTGAGTTTGTCAAGGAAAGCCGTTCCATCGACTCTCACCTTCACAATCTCTATGCCGTGGTTGGTAGTGGTGAGGGAGTTTTAATCCAAAATGGCACCAAAATTGATATTACCTGGTCAAAACCAAATCGGACCGCTCGGACTATTTATAAAGACAAACTTGGTAAAGAGGTTAACTTTGTCCCCGGTACCATCTGGATAGAAATTCTGCCTTTGGGGAACAAGGTCAGCTATGAAAGTTGAAACCAGTCTCAAAACCATTCTTACTTCCAAGACTCGCTGTAAATTAATAAATATATTTTTTACCCGTCCCCGTGAGTTATATTTTGTTCGCCAACTGGTCCGGCTCTGTGGTGAGGAAATCAATTCCGTTCGCCGGGAACTCTCCAGTTTAAAAAATATTAATCTACTTTTATCCGAAGTTAGGGGTAATCGGCTTTTCTATTATCCCAATCTTCGTCACCCTCTTTTTTCTAATTTAGTTACCTTAGCTTACAAGAGTCTGCCTCTTTGTGAAGAGTTGTCCAAAGCTGACGCGGTCGTCGCCACCTACCCTTTTTTACTTTGGGATAAGGGTAATTCCGACAAAATCGATGTCATTGTGGTTGGTGATTTACCTCTGAGAACCGTAGAATCAGCCATGAAGTCCGAAGAAAAGCGCCGCGATTCAGAGTTTAATTACATGGTCATGGATCGAAACGAGCTTCATCTTCGTCAAAATAAACGGGATCCATTTTTAGTCGATTTCTTTCTTACTTCACCCCTTGTTATAATTGGCCAGCCTGGAATTTTTTCAGGATTTTAATGGCCGTAACCAGAAAAGTTATCAAAACGGGTAATAGTCTCTGTGTCACTTTACCCACCAAAATAATAAAATCCCTTGATATAAAAGAGGGGGATTTGGCTAGGTTTAAGGTTAAATATTCCAAAGCCTCAATTACCTATACCTTTACTGGGCATCCCCGACAATTATCTCTTGACATCAAAAAGAATGATTCCACTTAGCAAAAAAACCCTCAATCTTTTTTACACTATTGTCGGTTTGACACTGGTCTGCTTAGTGGTCAACCTCCCCCCCTCTTTTACCCTTTTTGGTAAAACTCTCTATCGCCCTTCCTTTGATTTCAAATTAGGTAAGGCCGAGTTCAAACCCAACCTTGATCTTCGTTACGGTCTTGATCTAGCCGGTGGCGCCTCTCTGGTTTTTGAGATTGATACCAAAAACACCACTGCCTCCAATTTGACCGATGCTCTGGAATCTCTCAAAACCAATATTGAACGCCGAATCAACCTTTTTGGGGTTTCCGAATCCAATGTCTCCATTAGCCGGGAAACAGACTCCTACCGTCTGATTGTTGAACTACCCGGCGTTAGTGATGTCAATGAGGCAGTTAAACTAATCGGTCAAACTGCCAGTCTTAAATTTATGGGGATTCTTGATATTCCCCCTGAAGCTACTGCTACCGCCACTCTTAATGAAATTCTTCGGGATACCGGTTTAAATGGCTCCCATTTAGTCAAAGCCAAGCCGGAACCAAATCCCAACACCGGCGCCATGGAAGTATCGCTGGTATTTAATGCTGAGGGTGCCAAACTTTTTGAAAAAGCCACTAAAGATTATCTAAACAAGAGAATCGCCATTGTCCTGGACAATCAAATTGTTACCAGTCCCACTGTCCAAACAGTTATTCCCGACGGCCTTGCAGTAATCAATGGTGATTTTGACATCAAGTCCGCCAAGGCCCTCTCGGCCCAGCTCAACGCCGGCGCTCTTCCCTTAAGCATTAAGCTAATCGAACAATTCCAGGTTGGCGCCACCCTCGGTAAAGATTCCATTAACAAAGGTATCCGGGCCGGCTTGGTAGGTCTGGGGCTAGTCGCTCTGTTTATGATTGGCAATTATGGTTATCTGGGTTTTATCTCGGTTATTGGCCTTTTTATTTACGGTCTTCTGACCCTGACTCTTTACCGGCTTATTCCGGTAACATTAACATTTCCCGGTATTGTTGGTTTTATTTTATCCGTCGGTATGGCTGTTGACAGTAACATTTTAATTTTCGAGCGGTTAAAAGAAGAAATTAGAGCCGGCCGGCCTTGGAATACCGCCATGGAGTTGGGTTTTGGCCGGGCCTGGGATTCTATCAAGGATGCCAACGCCTGCACTATAATCACTGGTCTGATTCTTTTCAATCCTTTTAATTGGAACTTTCTAAACTCCTCCGGTATCGTCCGGGGTTTTGCCGTTACCCTGATTTTGGGTATTATTATTGGTATTTTTACCGGCGTGGTT
>CAZSLG010000072.1:0-3590 GCA_964607745.1 uncultured Gammaproteobacteria bacterium
AAAAGGCCGATGAATTCAAAGCGATCGTTTTTGACATGGATAAAAAAAATCATCTATTCAAAGTTGCCTACAAAACCGACCTGTTTGAATACGATAACATGGCCGGATTTTTGGCAGGCCCGGTCGGCAATATCGGCGGAATGAAAATGGTCAAGGGTTTGCGGCTGATGGACATTCGTTTCCCGAAAGCTATCGTGACGGCATTTCCCGGACCGCGGTATGGCATTGCCGGTGTCCGCGATTTACTGGAACAAGATAAAAAGCATCGCAACATGCCGATCATTGGTACCGTCCCTAAACCAAAAGTTGGACGAACCGCCCAAGAACAGGCCGTGTTAGCACGCCGCCTCTGGACGGCCGGAGACGGAAGCTTTGACTTTATCAAGGATGATGAAAATTTGACAAGTCTATCATTTAACAGGTTTGAAGATAGGGCTAAATTGGTGCTCGGAGCACAACTAAAAGCAGAAAAACAAACTGGGTTTAAAAAATTATATCTATGCAACGTTACTCATTCTAATTTTGATGTCATGATGAAACGCGCTGATATGATCAAATCATATGGAGGACGTTGTATGATGATTGATGTGGTGGCTTCCGGCGTTGGGGCGGTCCATACTATGCGTTTAAAAAATCCGGAACTGATAATCCACGCCCACCGGGCCATGCATGCGTTTATAACGCGCGAGAGCGGAGTCGGAATCAGCGGCAAAGGTGATATAAACGGATTTAGCGTCTCGATGTTTATCCTCGCTAAGATCTTTAGAATGCTGGGGGTTGATAGTATGCACTCAGGTTCCCCTAAATCAAAAATGGAAGACTACGGAGAGGCGGAAGAAATAGGTGGCATTCTCACCAAGAATAAAACTGAGCCAAATAAAAAATTTCATACCCTTGGACAAAACTGGTTTGGCATGAAAAACGTCTGGCCGGTGGCATCGGGAGGATTACATCCGGGAGTGATGGATGTGGTAATCGCAAAAATGACCCCGGATTGTTATGTTCAACTTGGTGGCGGAGTGCTTGGACATCCCGAAGGAGGAGAACGTGGAGTGGAGGCGGCCTTGGAAGCAAGAAACGCCGTATATTCCGGATTAACTGTCAAAGAATTTGTTTCTAAAAATCCAAATAGCGCCTTAGCTAAAGCAGTTGGACTTTGGGGAACCGAACCAAAGATTGTTTATTAAACAGCCTTCTTGCCTTTGTTTTGTTCTTTAAGAATAAGCTGGTAATTTACTGCTTCTAGAAATCGCCAGGCAACAAGCAGTTGGGTCAGCTCGGTTGATGAAACGATGCCGTTTTCTTTCTTCTTGGAAATCGTTTGACGGTTGATCTTAATAGCCGTGCAATCGGTAATGCGAGTTTCAAGTTCGGAAATACTATCCTTGGAGAAAGCACCGTCTATATGAATATCAACAACCGACTGTGCCCAATAACGGCATGAAGTTGCAGCAAACAAAAACGGCGGTTTCTCAATGCTCATAATATCGGAAAGGTCGAAAGGAAATTTTAGCGAAGGTAGTTGCACGGGAGACGGTTTCATGATAAGTTCGACCTTGTAGAATTCTTGCGGTAACGAATTGATAAAATCATAGCGGGCAAATTGTTGCATTCTAGTATTGAATATCTTAATAACAATATCAGAATTAATTTTTTGAAAATCTATCCAACGCTTATAGGCCGCTTCACGGGCAAGCATTTCTTTTTCCAGTTTCTCTGCTCGATGGCCGCGTTTGGCCATGTCACGGGCAAACTTCCATTTCCATTTGATCTCACGGCATGGGTCGACAAAAATCTTGAGATCAAGCAGGTCTAAAAATTCCGGATAAAGTGCATGGAGGCCTTCGACGATAATAATCGGTGCCGGTTTCACCATTTTTGGAGGATCAAAATCTCCAGTAATATGGTTGTATTGGAAAATTTCCGCTGATTGATTATTTTTAAGCAAACTGAGATGTTTTTGCAGAAGTTCAAGTTTATTTGCCTCTGGATCAAGAGGCAGTCTACCGCTTAATGCACGCTGTTCCCTGTTTTCCTTGTGATATCCATCCATGGTAATTGTATGAATTATGTCTGGTCCCAAGATTCGGCGAATGCCATCGGAGAATACGGTTTTACCGCTGCCTGAATCACCGGCAATACCGATGATAAAAGGAGTTTGGAGTTTGATCAACCGCGATTGCAGGAGCGAACAAGAAACAATGTCTTGGTTCATAAATGTTATCATAACAACCTTATGGATGTATTTCAATAACTTGATTAATTATAGCAGTTTATATGCGTTTGCTAATAAACGCTTTTCTGTTATAATCTATACAGATAGTAAGTTCTGCTTTAAATTTAACCAATTTTAAGTTCTTCTTCATTATTTTTAGAAGAGCTTCGAGCTCTTACATCTTATTAAATTTTTTTTTGTTTATTTATGTACACAAGACGTTTCCAGTCATCAAGTAGGTTTAATCGATTTAGTAGGCCGGCCGGACCATCCCGTTTTGGTGGTGGACGTGGTCGAAATATGAAGGGCGGCAACATCCATGAATTTATTCGCAGAGCCAATGTAAAAAACGTTACGGTCTCCCCGGCTCAAGTAATTGATGAAGTTTTGTTTTCAAGCCTCGATTTACCGGAAACATTAAAAGCAACAATTATTCGTCATGGTTATACAAACTTGACCCCTATCCAAGCTCAAGGTATTCCAGCAATTCGAGCAGGAAAAGACGTGATTGGAATAGCCAACACCGGTACAGGAAAGACAGCCGCTTTTTTAATTCCTTTAGTTGAAAATATTTTAAAAGATTTTAATTATAAAGCTCTGATAATCAGTCCAACTCGGGAATTAGCTTTGCAGACTCGCGACGAACTCCGAAAGTTTTCAGGAAACATGCCGATCTTCAGCACATTATGTATTGGTCAGTCGTCAATGCAGATACAAGTTTCTCAATTAAGGCATAATCCGCACGTCGTCGTTGGAACACCAGGTCGTCTAAAAGATCTTATAAATCGCGGAGTTTTGAAATTAGGAATGTTCAAGATGATAATTCTTGACGAAACCGACCAGATGCTTGATATGGGGTTTATTCATGACATTAAAGAAATAATTTCGTACCTGCCCGCTGATCGTCAATCCTTGTTTTTTTCAGCAACCGTATCACCGGCTATCAGTTCTTTAATAGCTTCATTTGTGAAAAATCCAGTCACAATTTCCGTTAAAACACAGGAAACTTTAACCAATATTAAACAAGACTTGGTTCGATTGGATAAAAAGATCGGATCAAAAATGGAAAAACTTTCTACCCTTTTAAAACAGGAAGAATTTAAAAAAGTGCTTGTTTTTGGTCGGACAAAACATGGAGTTGAGAGGGTGGCCAGAGACTTATTTCAAAAAGGATTTAAAGTTACTTCTATTCATGGAGATAAAGCCCAGTTTCAACGTCAACAGGCAATTAGAATGTTCAAGGAAGATGTTGTAAAGATCATGGTGGCCACCGATGTGGCCGCCCGAGGACTTGATATTGCCAATGTTACTCATGTCATCAACTATGATATTCCCCAGACTTACGAAGATTATATTCATCGCATCGGCCGCACCG
>CAZSLG010000073.1:0-3536 GCA_964607745.1 uncultured Gammaproteobacteria bacterium
GCGCCGAACCAAGACCGGCAAAAAGTTTTATGGTTGTTCCAGTTATCCTAAGTGTAAATGGGCGGGGTGGAAAAAGCCTTAAAAATGTGGTTTACAGTGGTTTTGGAGGATGAGAGTTGTAATCGCCGTCGGGTTTTCGGGGCTTACGTGTGGCCGGCATGCTAGGTTGAATTCTTTCTTTCGGGCGAGGTAGTGGAGGAAGTTTGATAAGTTCTTTCTCGACATGAGCCTGTCTTTCTTCTGGTGTTAATGCTGATTGCCGTAAATCACCACCATGACGGATTAATGGTCTGTCTTTCCGTTTTTCTGCCATTTTGGAATTATATATTATCTGATTTGGAGAAGATTGGGAGTGACAGCTTGTCGAAATTCACGGCCTAGATTTTTGGCGCGACCGGTTTCGAGATTAAATTTAATAAAAAAGCGGGGTTTTACTTCTCGGGGATTAAAAAGTTCTTGGTTCATTTTGTTGTTATAGGCTTTTTCGTAAACTCGTAACTTTAGCGTCAAAACGAGAGAGAATGGGTTGTGATAATTCATCTGGAGCAATAAATACCAGATTGGTAAGAGCAGCTTCAAGATTAATTCTTGGCCGTATTCTTTCCAAAGATCCTATAATTGTTTGTCTTTCTGACATAGAAAAATAATGATTAATTAATATAACTATAGGGTAGTCTCATAATACATGTCAAGGGGGTAAATTAGGTTTGTGTTAAGATTTCTTATGGCAAGTATAATGGATATATCTAAAGCATTGTTGGGAGGAAATCCAAATGAGGATGAAGTACATGCTTTTGCAAAAAAAATAACGGATTATTGCGGAAAAAATGGACCAAAGGCAGAAAGAATCAGCAGAATTTTAAGAGTTTTTATAGAGGAAGTTGTACCTATAAGAGAGGAATTAGGCGAGGAGGGGTATGATGAAGTGGCTGAGGTGGCTAGAGAAGAAATTATGAGGGCGGGTGGGGTAACCGGGTTTTTGCCAAGTGTAGAGGGAGGAAAAAGGAAGGATTAGGTTCAATTATTTTTTGTTGAGTTTTGGGGCTTCGTCGGTGATATGTCCGCGTCTGCCAAAACGACCTCTTTGATGATCTTGGGTGGGTGGTGGTGATTGTTTGGCTAAATTTTCGGCTATTTGTTGTGGGTCAACAAGTATGGTGGATACAAATCCATTACAGGCAAGATCAGCGCAGCCAAAACAAGATTCTTTTCCGCATTTAACGGGCATAGTAGAGAATTTTACCACGAACTTATTTCTTTTTACCCCATCGCTCTTGGGAAATACGAAGGAGTTTGTCGCGTTGTTGGTTTTAAACTTTACGGTCACGATGGGCATCTCTACGAGTACGATAGAAACCTCTTTGAGGTTGAATGTCGGTAGGGTCACCGCCGACAAGAAAGGAGTTGTCAGATGAAAGGAGACTTATACCTCTTGGTTTAATATATTTAAGGTAAGCTGCCATTCCTTCAGAGCTGTATTTAAGACGAGATGGAAGATTGGGCCAGTTTTCGGGAGTAATAGCGATTTTTTTTGTCATTGAGGCTGAATTATACCTTAGTTGCTGATGGGGTTTTTTTCTTTCCCCATCTTTCTTGAGAGATTCGAAGGAGTTTGTCGCGTTGCTGGTTTTTGCAGGAGAGGGGAGGCAGGGTGGCGGCGTAGAAGGGATTTTGGGTTTCGGAATCAATACTTAATTTACAAATTATTTGGTATTTACCAATTTTGACGAGATCTTCAGGGGGGAATTTGGGGCCAAATTCTTTGGCCAAAATATAGGCGTCCTGATTGCCGACAACGAAAGACATGAGGGAGCCGACGTTACCAAAAATAGCGTCCTGAATGGGGCGATCAAGTTGGGCCATGTATTGGTTGGCCACAATCAAATTTAATCTAAACTTGCGGGCTTCGGAGAGAATTTTAATAAAGGCTTCAGTGGCAAAATTTTGAAATTCGTCAACGTAAAGATAAAAATCAGAACGATCGGTTTGAGCCTGAAAAACCCGATTCATGGCCGAGAGTTGGATTTGAGTGATCAACATGGCACCGAGGAGGGCTGAGTTGTCTTCACCCAGTTTACCGGTAGATAAATCGGCAATCAAAATCTTTTTTTCGTCCATGATTTCCTGAATATTGATTTTGGAATGGGGGTGGGCAATAGTGTTTCTGATATTGGTAGAAGAAATAAACTGGCCGACTTTGTTTAGGACCGGAGCGATGGCTTCGTTTTGAAATTTTTCGTCCATCCGGTCAAATTCGTTGATCCAAAAATTACGGAGGGTAACATTTTGGAGGCCAGCAACGACTTTTTTGCGATAAGTGGGATTGGTTAAAATCTCGACAATGTGGGTCATATCGGAGTCGGGAGTATTAACCAGGGTTAAGACCGCGTTTCGCAAAATGTGCTCCAGGCGCGGTCCCCAGGAGACATTGCCGTAGAGTTTCTTAAAAATTGAGATAACACCGGAGGCGACGAGTTCTTTTTGAGATTCATTTTGAGCTTCAAGAACGTTGAGGGGATAAACATAATCGGGATCAGCCGGATTGAAATAACAGCAGTCATTGACGCGGGAAGAGGGGATGTAATCAAGAACAGTGTCACAGAGGTCGCCGTGGGGGTCAATTATGGCCACACCCCGGCCCTTTCTAATGTCATCAATGGCCATGTTGGCAATGAGAGTGGTTTTACCAGTACCGGATTTTCCAATGATATAGGAGTGACGGCGGCGGTCTTCGCCTTGTTTAATGCCGAAAATAGCGTCTTTGTTGTGAAATTCAGTTTTGGCAAAAAAGGTAATATCACTTTTTTGTTCATCATTTAACCCTTCGGCTACCGGTAAATTTTCCGGAGGATCAGCGTAGAGATTTTTCCCCCAGGCAATATTGGGAAGACGGGTGAGGGAGGTAGGCAGATGCCAGAGGGCGGATAATTCTTCGACGTTAAGAATTTGGCGGGGAAGAAAAGCCCGAAGCTGCCGATTAAGAATTGATTTAAGGAGACGTTTTTTGGTCAGAGACCCGGGAGGTGTTGATTTAATAAAATTACCACGGGGGGAGGTGTAGGCGCCAAAAGAAGAGGAGACAGAGGTGACGAGAGTGGGATTGTTGGAAAGGATATTTATTTGGGTAAGGAGGCCCGGATAGGCGATTTTGACTTCAAAAACAGATTTGTCGGGATGAGCCTGGCGAAAACCCTTGACGGAATCTACAATAATACCGTTTTGGATTACGGAAATTATGGATCCTTGCCAATTTTTGGGTGGAGGGGCCAAAAGGATTTGGTAGATAAAAAAATCTGAATCGGCGGCGGCGCGGGCCAGAGGGGAGAGAACGGAGGCCAGAGGATCGGTGTCTTTGAAGTCGCGGTTGGTTTTGATGGGATAGCTGCTGGGGCGGGATAAAGTGATCTGGCTAGTAATTAATTTTTCCGAAAAATTATTCACGGCGTCAGATAGATAGTTTTTAACTTCTTTGGTGACGGCGTTGGGGTATTGGGCCAGAATTTGGGAACGGAAGAATTCAAGATTGGAAGTAGGGA
>CAZSLG010000074.1:0-3388 GCA_964607745.1 uncultured Gammaproteobacteria bacterium
TTACGCCTATTAATATTGGAGTAACTAAACTGTAACCAACATTAATATTAATATATTCTGAAAAAAAATCCTTCTTTATTTTCGGCTTCTTATCAAAATTACGATTCGTTTTCTTTAGATTTCCCAGTTTATCAATTTCAAAATAATTATTTATCATTTTAACAGTCCAATGTTAATTCGTCAATGGTTAATTTACGATTATGAAGATTTACTAACATATTCAAGGTGTGTAATTCTCGATTCGTGATTATTTAAAACTGATTGCGAATTCCGATTAATATCACGCATTTCGTTTCGAAATTCGTTAAGTTCGTTCATTATCTCATTCTTTACTTCCCCAATAAACTCAACAATTTCAATAAAACCTCTATCCATTTTTAAATCAAGAGATTTTAGTTCCCCTTTCGTTGACATTCTTGCTTCAAGAGGCTTTAAATCATCTTTCGTTGCAAAAAACTTCGCGTCATCCTTAGTAACAAAAATCGCCTTCATTTTTTTGATATCCGCATCTGTGATCATAGCTTTTTAATTTAATCAAATAATTAATAATTATTCAATCATAAAATACCATAAAGCCCTGTCAACCGCTTATAACCTACAAAAGTGTGATTCTGGATTATTACAAAAGGATTATTTTGATGATAGATGTAATTTTAGTCTGGATCCCCCTCCTCCGAGGGGATGACACATGGTGTGAATTTTAATTCTGATTTACTTTTTCTAAATCAACAGCATTTTCAAGAATTATTCCGATCCGGCCCTCGCGTTCGTTGACTTTTCCTTTGAACATGATAATTTTATTGATGTTTAGGAAGGATTTTAGAATAGTATAGCTTCTGGGGAAAACAACAACTTCGATTGTTCCACTTTCATCAAACACTTGAAGAATAGCCATTTCCTCATTATTTTTTTTGGTCTTGACAATTTTTTTCCCACTTATAAGTCCTGCCAAAATTATAGGTTTATTTGCATCCTGAATGGTCACCTCACCAATTTTTTTAGTAGTTTTTTTTTCAATAATTGCCTTAAATTTTGCCATAGGATTTTTTCCAATTAAAAAACCGATCACCTCCCGCTCCATCGTAAATAAAACATCCTCATCATACTCGGGAACAGTTTTAAAATTATCATTTAGTTTTTCTTTTTCCGATGTAACAAATAGATCGTATTGACCTTTTTCAGACTTAATTTTTCCCCGTTGAATATCGGAAACCAAAAGCGGATAATTAAGCATTAAGGTGGCTTTATTAGCGAAGAGAGAAAAGGCTCCGGCTTTGATCAAACTTTCGACAGTTCTTTTATTGACACGCCGCAGATCAACACGGGATAAAAAATCCTTTAAACCCTTGAATTGCCCTTTTTTCCTTTCTTCAAGTATAGAATCAATCGCAGCCGTCCCAACATTTTTTAAGGCTGACAGTCCAAACCGAATTTCCGGACCTTCAATAGAAAAACTGTAGATTGATTTATTAATATCCGGAGGCAATACCTTTATTTCCATTCTCCGGCACTCCTCGATTGCCTGAGACATTTTGATCTCCCGCTGAGGTCCGGCAACACCATGAAGCTCCGCCGTAAGTAAAGCCGTCATGTACTCGACAGGATAGTTTGCCTTGATATAACCAGTCCAGTAGGCAATTAAACCGTATGAGGCGGAGTGAGGTTTGTTAAATCCGTAAGCGGCAAATTTTTCCATGAAGTTCCAAACCTTTTCGATCATGGCCGATTTATATCCTTTTTTTAGACAGCCTTGAAAAAATTTCACTTTATCCTTTTTCATCAGATCTTTTTTCTTTTTTCCCATCGCCATCCGAAGATTATCTGCTTCGCTCATTGTAAACCCGGCTAATTTATTGGCAATCTCCATCACCTGTTCCTGATAAACCAAGACTCCGTAGGTTTCTTCAAGGACAGATTTTAGATCAGGGTGAGGGTATTTTATTTTTTTGGCGTTCATTTTGCCTTCCAAAAAAGCCGGTATAAGATCCATTGGCCCCGGCCGGTAAAGGGCGACCATAGCGGAAATATCGGAGAGTTTATTTGGCTTAAGTTCTTTCGCCAGGTGTTTCATTCCGCCCGATTCAAGTTGAAAAACACCAACGGTATCACCTCTGGAAATTAATTCGTAAGTTTTTTTATCGTCGACGGGTACATGATGAATGTCAATTTTTTTCCCGGAATTAATTTCCACATATTTTAAAGCTTCTTCGATTATGGTTAGGTTACGTAAACCCAAAAAATCAACTTTTAGCAGTCCAATAGCTTTTTGATTTGATACGGCGTTTAAATCGAGACAGTACATATCGTACTGAGTAATAATCTTTCCTTCCTTGCTATCACGCTGTAAGGGAACATATTCAGACAAGCTTTTATCTGAAATGACAACACCGGCCGCATGGACTGACGAATGCCTCGGTAAACCCTCGAGCCGTCTGGCGACATCCAAAACCTTTTTAGTTTCCGGCTCGGTTTGATAAGCAAATTTTAATTGAGCAGATTCTTCCAAGGCTTGAGCGATCGTCATGTTAAATCCCTGTTTTCCAAAGGGAATCATTTTTGCCAATCTATCCCCTTGTGAATAAGAATGTCCAAGAGCTCGCGCCACATCGCGGACAGAAAGCCTGGCTTCCATTTTTCCAAAGGTAATAATTTGACCGACCTTATCTTCTCCATATTTATTAGTGACATATTTTAAGACTTCGTCCCTCCTGATATCGGCAAAGTCAATATCGATATCTGGCGGTGTTGGACGGTCCGGATTTAAAAATCGCTCAAATGGCAGATTGTGATCAATTGGATTAATGTCGGTGATTCCAAGAATGTAGGCAACTAATGACCCGGCTACTGATCCCCTTCCCGGTCCAACAGCTATTCCCTGATTTTTAGCCCAGTTAACAAAGTCCTGAACGATGAGGAAATAAGTTGAATAGCCTTTATTATTTATGATATTCAGCTCGTATTCGACCCTTTTATTGACTAAATCTTGAGAGTACGAAGCAACTCTTTTTTTTCTCTCCCCAACGAGTTTATTTAAATATTCTGCGACCGGTTGATTGTTAGGTGTTGGAAATTTTGGAAGTATCCATTTACCGTTCGGGATCTCAACATTACATTTTTCAGCTATTTTAACAGAATTTTCAATCGCTTCCGGCAGGTCAATAAAACTTCCCTTCATTTCCGCCGTTGACTTAAAATAATAATCGGGAACGTTGATCATTGACATCGGTCGGTTTTTTTCGACCATGGTTCTTTGGGTTTGAATGCAAAGAAGGACCTCCTGTGCATAAGCGTCTTCCTTTTCCAAGTAATGGACATCGTTGGTAGCCACCAGAGGAACACCAAATTTTCTTGAAAGTCTTATTAACTCCTTATTAACCCGATCGAGTTC
>CAZSLG010000075.1:0-3385 GCA_964607745.1 uncultured Gammaproteobacteria bacterium
TTTACTAGCCTGCGCTTTTGTAATTCTTCTGGTCACCCTTTCCCGTTATTATCATATAAATTAAAATGACCAATAAAATCTTTCTTTTCCCTCTCTCCCTATCAGTTGTTCTTTTCGCCTCAATCATTATTATTTTTTCCCCCCTCGGTTCAAAAAAAATTATTAATATTTCTCCCCTTTGCCGCCAAGACAGTGACTGTGTTATTAATTCTTGTACTTGTCAAGTTATACTCAAGGCGAGCACGAAGCCAAGCGACGGTATTTGTGCTCGATATTGTCCGGGTTTCGCCATGTGTGAAAACTCAAAATGCGTTTTAAAACTAGATGCCACTAAATAATTCCCAAAAACTAAAACTAAACGATAAAACGGCGGTATTTATCGACTATGCCAATGTCTATGGTTGGAAAAAAAGTCTAAAAAAACCGGTTGGCCCCGTCAAACTATATAAATATCTCCAGACATATCCTCAAATAGACACCATCGAATTTTATTATGGTTCGGACACTAATAAACAATCGAAAGATTTTTTAAAAGAAATTAAAACTTGTGGTTATCAGTTAGTAACCAAAGCCGTTAAATATATTGATATTTCCAATACCAAAAAGCCGATATTAATTCGTAAATGTGATTTTGATATCGAAATGTGTATGTCAGTTTATAAACACCTCGAAAGAAAAATTAACAGTTTCATTTTTTTCTCTGGAGACGGAGACTTAGCTCCGCTTTATCACTTCCTTATTGAACACCATAAGCAAGTTATTGTTATTTATCAGAGTGGACACCTGGGTAAAGAAATTTGGGAAACTAAAAAAGGCATTTTTAAAACTGAAATTACTAATTTTCCGGTTTTTTGACAAAAAATGTCCCCCCGATTGCTCGAGGGGCGTGATTAAAGAAATTATAACATGAACGCTGACAATCCACAAAAACTTAAGTACGTTGCTGACTTAGTCGCCAAATGCCAAAAATGCCCGCTTTATAAAAACGCTACCCACCCGGTTCCGGGTTCAGGTAATCCTGAAGCCAACCTTGTCTTTATCGGCGAAGCTCCGGGATTTTTTGAAGATAGAGAGGGTTTACCCTTTGTGGGCAATTCCGGCAAACTTCTCGATAAACTTTTAGCCAAAATCAGTATTCAGCGTAGTGATGTTTTTATTTGTAACATCCTAAAACATCGCCCTCCGGAGAATCGTGATCCGCTCCCTGACGAAATTAAAGTTTGTACTCCTTACCTCAAAGCCCAATTGGAAATTATTAAACCAAATATCATTGTCACCCTCGGTCGTTTCGCTCTAAACTATTTTTTGCCGCTTGAGAGTATTGGCCGGATTCACGGCCAAATAAAAAATTTATCCTGGCAGGGACTTGACATTACTCTCATTCCCCTCTATCATCCTTCAGCTGGATTACGAAACGGCACCATGTTACGTGAGCTGGAATCTGACTTTCTCAAAATTGACTCATTTCTTCACCCGCAACCTTTAGTTGTTAAAAGTGATCCTAATTTATTAAATTTATGACTACTGATAACAAATTTCGTCCTCAACAGTATTTTGGCGCTACTCGCCCCATTAAAAATTTAGGATCTTCCCGTGATTTTGTCCGGATTGCTTCCCTGGGTGGTTTTGGTGATGTCACTCAAAACCTCTTCGTTTACGAATATTTCCCGGGCGGCGTCGAAGCTCAAAGCCAAGTTATTATTGTTGATTGCGGAGTGGGCTTTCCCGAAGATGATGCCTTTGGGGTTGATCTGCAAATCCCTGATACTAAATATCTTGAAGACCGAAAAAACCGAATTTTGGGTATTTTTATTACCCACGGTCACGAGGACCATATCGGTGCCATCCGCTTTATTTTACCGATTTTGGGTAAAAGTATTCCCATTTTCGCTCCCAAAACCGCTGCCGCCTTTATTGAGTCGCGGTTACAGGAAAGTCAAATCCGGGCCAATATTAAAGTTTTTCAAAACGGCGACCTATTCAACATTGGCTCTTTTACTGTTGATCCCATTCGGGTCAACCACTCCATTCCTGATACTTTTCATTTTGCTATTACCACTCCTATTGGTATTTTTTACCATGGCTCTGATTTTAAATTCGATGTTTTTCCTCTCGATGGTAAGCCCTCTGATTTAGCCCACATTGCTCGGGTTGGTGAAAAGAAAGTTGTCGCTCTGCTGTCTGACTGTTTGGGAGCCGACCACGAGGGTTTTTCGCCTTCCGAATCTTCAATTGCTGAAAAATTTGAACATGATATTAAAACTGCCAAAGGTCGGGTTTTTGTTACCTCAATAAGTAGCAACATTGTCCGTTGGGGACAGGCTATTGACTATGCCAAGCGGGCCGGCCGCAAAGTTGTTGTCGTTGGTTTTTCGGTGACCAAAGCCATCGAAATTGCCCAAACCTTAGGCTACGTCAACCTCACCGATGCTGATCTTATCCCCGTCGAACGGGTCAAGAATTTCGCCGACAATAAATTAATCTTTTTAGTTGCCGGCTTTGCCGGACAACCGAACTCTGCTCTCTCTAAAATGGTTATGGGAAAGCACAAAGTTAAAATTAGTTCCGGCGACAAAGTTATTTTTTCTTCTCCTGACTATATCCCCGGTACTTCGACGAGTATTTACACCCTCATTGATACTCTCTCTAAAATGGGAGCAGAGGTTATCTATGGTGAGGAACAGGAAATTCACGTTTCCGGTCACGGTTATCAAAAAGAACATGCCATTTTAATTGATCTGGTCCGGCCTAAATTTTTACTTCCGATTGGTGGAAATTTTCGCCATGTTCGAAGTTACCAAACTATGGCCAAAAACATGGGTTTTAAAGACGATCAATTTATTTCTCCCGATGTTGATTCGGCGGTTACCTTTACTGCCGACGGCAAAGTTGATACCAAATTTCATTTGTCGCTTCGCAAAGTTCTAATTGATGGTCTGGGGATTGGTGATGTTGGTACCACTGTTTTGCGGGATCGCAAAACTTTGGCCGAAGAAGGCATGTTTTCTTTTGTGATATTACTTAACAAAGACAGTGGCAAAATGTACAAGGAGCCCATCATTCTTTCCCGTGGCTTTGTCTTTATGAAAGAAAACACGGATCTTTTAGACTATCTCAAAAAAGAAATTATCAAAAAGTTTGGTGAGGTCACCTCAACGCCTGCTAATTTCGACTTCATCCGCGAAGAACTCCAGGCTTTTTTAGAGGGTATTATTCTTCAAAAAACCGGTAGGGAGCCCATGGTCCTACCCCTGATTATTGAGGTATAATCGGTCATGAAAGTTCTTTCCATTTGTGGCTCGCCTCGTCGGGGCAATTTCGAAACTATACTTTTAGAGATGCAAAAACTGTTTTTGGAAAAGGGGGTTGAAAACGAAATCGTTTT
>CAZSLG010000076.1:0-1520 GCA_964607745.1 uncultured Gammaproteobacteria bacterium
GAACAGGAAATTAAAATCCCCATAAGTTATCACTTAGTGCCACGGGAAGAGAATCAGGAAGCGGATAAATTAGTGAATTCAATTTGACCAATTGGTCTAATGAGTCTAATTAGACTCATTAGAATGCTGTTGTGAAGAACTCTCCCGGTATCTGGGGGTAGCTTTGAAATAAAACTATTTTTTTGGAAACTCCAATAGAGGTTGACGAGGTAACATTTGAAGATATGGTTCTTCCCTGGACTGGAAGATCAAGATCAATGGTCCGGGAAAATAGGAGTTTTGTCGGGGCATAGAGAACCCGGACCAAAAGGAATTTCCCGTCAAGGCCGATATCCGCTCCAGGAACATTAACAGAATAGCTGTAATTTGTTGAATCCGGGGAACAAGACGAACCGGAAGAGGCATTGGTAATTCGACCATCGGGATCGACGAGATACTTTTTTATCCCGCTGGTTTTAACCAAGGTGACCTCAATTGCCGGCTTGGTCGATCCGGTTTCAAAGCAGATAGTGATATCCTGGGCAACCGAAGCGCCAATAGTTTTTGCATCGATATTATAGTCGCCGAGATAAAAGGTATGACTACCGTCTTTGGCGATATTGGGAGTGGTAAAGGTTGGGGCCGTCAACGACTCGATCGTCGCCGTGCCTTCAAAACCGGAAATTGATATCAAAGAACCGGAACCGATCGTCGCTGTAGAATTTTGTTTTAAAGCCGCTTCGATGGCTGATTCAGCGGCCGCCAAAGCCTTCTGATTTTCTTCTTCAAGCTTGGTGACCTGGGTTTCGGTGACCGACTTGAAAGAGACGGACAGAACGATCGTCATGACGGTAGCAAGCAGCATCACTGTAATCAATAATATTTGGCCGTTATTATTTTTCATTTTGAATTTTTTATTTTTCAATCAAATCTAAATTTTTATTTTTTAATTTTTAAACATTGAAAATTCAATGAAAATTGAAAACTGAAAATTGAAAATTTTATTGTATCTGTCTCCAATCATAATTGGCCGTACTTAAATATGGTAACAGATTGATATACTGGGTTGGGTCAAATTTTATAAACAGGGACGGCTTGTCCGGATCAGCCCACTTCCGACCGTTGGTGAGGGATGTTTGGGCAACCAGGTTGCCGATTATTTTTAGTCCTTGGTTTAGATTGATGCCGGTGGAAATATCATCGGCGATGAAAATTCCGGTTCCCTGGACCACCGTGCCGGCAAAGTTGATCTGGTTGGCGACGATCGCCACCGATCCGGTCGGGTTGAAATCAGTATTAATGTTGACAGTTCCAGTGGTCATCAAGACGATGTTGTTGTTGAAAACCCCGGGGAGCGGGGCATTGATATCCAAGGGATCGGGGCCTTCGTATATGTAAATTCCCGGTCCGGTAATTTCGCCGAGACTTGTAATTGTTGTACTCTGTTTACGGGCTTTGATGTAGGAAAGGTAGGAGTCGGGAGTCATAAGAAAGGTTGGAGAAACGCCGGTGGCTTTATATTCGGGGTTATCAGCCATAAC
>CAZSLG010000076.1:1620-3381 GCA_964607745.1 uncultured Gammaproteobacteria bacterium
CCGTTCATAACTAAAAGTTTTGCCTGACTAAATACAGTGGTTGATCCGTTGGAAACGGCTGTAACCGTAGTGGAGTGGCTATTGGCGGAATTAACCAAAAGTTGACCGGCGTTAAGATTTGACACTGTTGCCACAGTAGGAATGTAAGAGGTGTATGTTATTCCTATTTTTTGATTTGCAGTAAGATTCAAGTCCGTTGTCAGCGTCCCTGTCTGTCCGGCGGAAAGTAGATCTAAAGGATCGGGGGTCATCGTGCAGGAGGAAAGAAAAGTTTTATCTTGTCCTCCACAGACAAGTCCTATTGGATAATATACAGCTCTCATAGTGTAGAGAGTTCCCGGCTCAAGGCCGGTAACAAAAATATAACCAGTGATATAAGGATCGATATTTTCTTCATTAACAATACAGCCATTACAACCAAATCCAGGACTAACATTTTCAGGATATATCTGAATTGTTAAAGTATCAGCACCTCTCTCAGGACCTCCCGGATATGGGTCCCAATTAACAGTAGCGGTCGTTTCCGAGGTTCTAAAAATTCTTGGCCAATGAAGTGGCTGGAGAAACTCCGCGCAGGTATGATTAGTTTTGCAAGTGCAAGAATGAGAACCGGAGTCATTAGCACAGTGGGTCCCACCTCCACACACACCGCTACAACCAGGCGGGAGGGCATTTCCGCAAGATGAATCACCGCCAGTTGTACCATCACAATTTACTTCATAATTCCCTTGTGGTAAACATTGATTTGGAGTGCCATAAACGATTTCAAATAACTCCCGACATTTACAACCTGCACCATAGGTAGCGCTGCAATCAGTCCATTCTCCTGCACTACAAGTTTGCACTTGATCCGCCGTACCACATCCTGAACAATCACACCTACATGTGTCATTTGGGCAACTATATTTAGGATTGCAACTACGATCCGTTGAACAAGCAGTTGTGCAATAACTTTGACAATCTGTGTCTTCCACACAATTCCATGAGGCATTTACGGTCTGGGAAAAAAAGAAACCTATGACTAAAGCTACGAAGATAAATCCTCCTAAAATATATTTTTTCATATATATACCACTATCCATAGTAGCATAGAAAAAATAAAAAATAAATCTCTGTGTAAAAAATGAGCAGTTATTAAAAATAGTCTAAAAAGTATGGAAACATTGGGACATATCTTAATTCTTCTGGAAAATCACCAGATATTAACCATTGGAGTACTAATTTTTTTATACCAGTATATTCTAAACCTTCCCCTTTATACAGACCAGCATCTTCCCATATTTTAAAAATAAATGGAAAATTAGACTTGAGTTTGTCTAGATTATCTTGTGATGAGGTTTGATATGATGGTAAAATATAGTATCTTATACTTCTTAGATGTTGTAAAATTGTTTTTTTATACGAATCTGCTGTTCTACTAACACGCCAGGAAGAAAAAGTTTTATCGGCCCGATTGAAGACTTGCTGCGTACCAAAAGCATAATCAACTTCTACGTCTACCCCTTTATCAAGAATAATTCCATTAAATGGAATTACCGGCTCTTTACCTGGTGGAGGATTGCCTAGGGGACTATAAAATCCCTCTAAAAGTCTAGCTTGATAGTCTGCTTGTTTTTCATCAAAGACAGGAAATTGAGTATCTTCAGGAAAAGGAATCATAAAGTGTTGTTCTAGACGCCATAGTTCTTTGACCTGTTCCCAAGTTTGCACGTGGATATACGTTTCCATGTTGAAAAAGTCTTTGGCAACGACTTTATCCCT
>CAZSLG010000077.1:0-3297 GCA_964607745.1 uncultured Gammaproteobacteria bacterium
AACGGGTACGGGTAACGGCTATTTTCATTATAAGGTATTTCGTAGCGACCGTAAGCGGGATCGTAGGCAAATATATTTCCTTGACCGTCAATATCGGTAATCCAAAAATAATGTCCACAGCCACTTTCACAGAAACTTGCTAAAGCAAAAAAGGTCCAACCAGAGTCAAGATATTTTCTTAGCTCAGGGACAACCGTTTCTGCCTTTTCTGAATCAAAAACAAGATAATCAGTGGTTTTAAGTCCGAGACTTTTTAGTAGTTCATGAGCATCAGTATAACGGGAACCGTCACAACCAAGTAAATATCCGTTGGTTCCGTATAAATCAACTATGACCTTTGGATCATATTTTGGTCCTAAATAACTAGAGGCGATCATTGCTACTGAAGTTGGTCCGCAACCGGCGTTACACAGGGTACAGCCGTCGGGTAATGATAGATTTCCCAGATCACCGCATTGAGCATAATATGTCAGAGACTGGTTACCTGACTGTCCTGTAGTCGCGTTGCTTGATGGTGAAGGTTTTGGCGACCGATCGTTCTTTTTGGCCGGAGTCGGGCTATTGGTAGCGGGTGATTGGTTATTATCTGTTCCTCCGCCAATACTATTCAAATCGTCCATCAATTGAAAGAAGTTTTTTAATTTGTTTTCAAGTTTATGGATTGAGTCGCTTGGTGTGGGAATGATTTTTTCATCGGTAAAAAGAACGTCATTTTTATTATTGATGATTTCATCTAATTGATTTTGGTCAACCCATTGATTGAATAGTTCTTCAGCCTGAGGTGTTTTTTTTTCGACAACAATCTTATTGAAAGCTGGAACATAGGCGGCTTTAAAATCCAGCGTTTCGACAGGCTCAATTGTTGAGAGGGTGGAGTTGGGGGGAGGGGTAATTTGAGGTAGAACAGTTTTTTCTTGACCAGGAACACTTGTGGGAAAAGGAGAACTTTTTTGATTGTTTATTACTGATTTTTTTTTAAGGGAAAGGAGCATGGAGGTGACGATCAAAAGAAAGAGGAAAGCTCCGGCGATGACCAAATATATTTTTTTCATGATTATAAAACTCTTTTTATAAGCTCGGTATTAAATTTTATTTCTCCGTGGGAACCCTCCCCTTTTCGGGGACTCCCAAGTCGAAAAAAATTTAACACGCTCGCTTATTCTGTGCGTAATCTTGTCATTCCCGCGTAGGCGGGAATCCAGTTATTACTTATTGACATTTGACCCTATTTTCTTGATAATGAAAATATGGCTGACTATTTTGATTTTATTAAAAAACCGACTACTAATGCAACAGGTAATTCGAATGTAAGCCCAGTAGGTCAAGATCAAAAATCAAATATCAAAGATCAAAATGATAAAGCAGTAAGTTCTCCACCTATTTCTCCAACTAAAAATTTGAATGACCAAAAACCAAAAACAAATGGTTTTGCTCAGAATCAATCCGTAATCCCTGCCCCGCCGTCAGGTGGGCGTAATCCGCAATCAAATAATCCACAATCTAACAATCTCGATCTTATGACTCGTTTGACTCAAAGATCTAATCGCGTCATGATGGCGGCCCAAACAAAAGCTAAAGAACTAAAATCAGACTTAGTCGATAGCGAACATCTTTTATTTGCGTTGACCACAGATAGTGAGATCTATAATTTATTGGTTGAATCCAAAATTCAGCCTCAATTGATTACTGATGAATTAGCTAAAATTTATAAACGGGGAACCGTTGATCGAGTCGTCCAATTTTCCCCAAGAATAAAAAAGATTTTGAATGATGCTTTGGTAATAGCCAGAAAGTTGGGATTTGAATTTATCGCTCCGGAACATTTGCTGCTATCACTATATGAGGAAGGCGAGGGTGTGGGAGCGAGAGTTTTAGTTAAGTTAGGTTTAAATAAGGAAGAAATAAATAAAAAAGTCGTCGGTAAAAAAGAGGGTCTGACCGAAGAGGAAAAAAAAGCTCAAAATAAGAAAAAAGCCTTAGAACAATTTACAATCGATTTGACCGCCAAGGCCTCTCAGGGTTTACTAGATGCGGTAGTTGAAAGATCGGCTGTTATTGAAAGGGTAATTCATATACTGTCTCGACGGACAAAAAATAATCCGTCGCTGGTTGGAGAAGCGGGTGTAGGAAAAACCGCCATTGTCGAGGGATTGGCGGAAAAGATTGTTGCCAAAGAAGTTCCAGAGCCGCTTTTAAACAAAAGGATTCTGCAATTGGATCTGATGAGCATGTTAGCCGGCGCTTCGCACCGAGGTGAATTTGAAGAAAGAATGAAAGATCTGATCGAGGAAGTAAAAGCTAGCCAAGGACAAATTATTTTGTTTATAGACGAAATCCATAATATCGTTGGAGCCGGAGCTTCGGGCGAAGGGTCACTGGACGCGTCTAATTTTTTAAAACCGGCTTTGGCCCGGGGTGAAATCCAGATCGTTGGAGCAACCACCTTAACAGAATATCGGAAATATATTGAAAAAGATCCGGCCCTTGAACGACGTTTCCAACCGGTATTGGTCCCGGAGCCGACTGAAGAGCAGGGAATCAAAATGCTTAAGGCAATAAAGGATAAATATGAAGCCTTTCACCGGGTTAAGATCCCGGATGATGCGATTGAAGCGGCCGTGGTTTTATCCAAGCGTTACGTTGGCGACAGATTTTTACCGGATAAAGCGGTTGACCTTATTGATGAGGCCGCATCAGCCGTTCGTTTACCTTTGATCTCATTACCTGAAGAAATTAAATCATTAGAAACAAGGATTGCTCAACTTTCCCAAGAATTAAAAGAATCGGAAAAAAAGACAGATAAAGTTAAATCAAGAATACTACGGTCAAAAATAGATGAAATCAATTCCGGTCTAAGTGAAAAAAAAGAAGAGTTTAATCTAAAAAAAAGCCAGTCGACCGGAGCGGTAACCGTCGATATTATTAAAGATATCATTGCTCGTTGGACCGGTATTCCGGTTGCCAAGATCACTTCATCGGAAACTGAAAGATTAGCTCACCTTGAAGACATCATTCATAAAAGATTAATTGATCAGGAAGGGGCGGTTACTTCTGTTTCTCAGGCGGTTCGCCGTGGCCGGGCGGGACTAAAGTCAGCTGCGCGTCCGATCGGAAGTTTTATTTTCCTTGGCCCAACCGGGGTAGGAAAGACCGAGCTTGCCAAAGCACTCGCCGATATTTTATTTGGCAGCGAAGACCTGATGATCAGATTTGATATGACCGAGTACATGGAGAAACATGAAGTAGCTAAATTACTTGGAGCTCCTCCCGGCTATGTGGGATATGAGGAAGGTGGAA
>CAZSLG010000078.1:0-3289 GCA_964607745.1 uncultured Gammaproteobacteria bacterium
CTTACCGATGAGTTTAAATTACCAAAGAGATAGCTATAAATTGTGGCAGGCGGCCCTAAAAACTTATCAGGACACGGAGACTCGGGACGTATTTCAAATAGGAAAAGTTATAAATTTAAAAGAAAAATTAGCCAAGTATAAGTTGGCACTATTACCCAACAAACAGACTGAAACTTGGAGAAAAATCAGTGAAACTGTATATAAAAACTGGGGTAGCTTGGGCAAAATGTTTGAAGATCTCAAGAATGACTATTTACAAATTAGGGAGGTGGTTTAAAAGAAAATGAAAAAGGGATTTCCCTATTTATCAGGACCAAAGATTTTTAACTATTGGAGTTTTATAATGAGCACTCATGGTCAGATGCCTCTGAAACATCGGGAATTAATTGAAATCGCTCCGGATATTCACGTGACCAAATGTTCAGTGAAGTTAGGGTTAATTAGCAGTGAGGAAGCAGAAAAGTTGAGTAAAGAGGAGATATCGAAGCAGTGGCGAGAGGTGCTGGAGGGATCGGGAATAAATCCGATTGAAATGCATCCTCCACTGTGGTTTTGGAGCCGGAATGGGTTTAAATACAAATTAAAAGTTACTGTCTAGTTTTAGGTGGCGGTAGAAAGTTTTGTCCTGAAACCACGCTTTTGTGTGTTTTTTGTTCAAGGGCGACCCGGGCATTTTTGGCGATCTTTCCACCCTTGTGTGCCGGAATTTTATTTTCTTCAAAACCCACCGATTTGTCAGTTTCGGCAATACGTCTGGTGGAAAGCTCGGCCAAAGCCGTAAAGATCAATTCTTCCTCACTCATGTGATCCCGTAAATTTTGCTGTTTCAAACCTTTTATGTTTTTATGTTGTTTGACAGATAAATCACTCCATTCCTGATGAATAATGTTGGTTAAAACAGCAAATTCTTCACCTCGCTTTACCTCATTATTGCTCCAATAATCAGTAAGTTTGTTGCGGGTTTCCTGGCCCATCATTCTTTGCTGAATCCACTGTTGACTCCTGCCTTGTTTGTGCCAGTATTCACGGGAGCGATTTAGGGATTTTTCCGGATCGGTCATCTCCTGCATCCGCTCATAGCCAACTTTGGCCAACCATATTTTTATCGGCTCGGCTTTTTTAGAGGGAACCGATTGGATCAATCGAAGAATGGTTTCAACATTGGCAACGTCTGTTAAACGCATTTTTCCGTCTTGAGCTAACATTTTCAACCTGTCACATTTTGTGACAAGTTGACTTCCTTCCATTTTTAGACGATTTTTCAAAGTAGTCCAATAGCTTTGAGCTTTCTTGAAATTTTTCTGATCCGTCAGGGCGGCTACAATATCGATTACGGAAAAATACCATGTCTCTGTTTTGTTGTCGTAGTATCGACGAATTTTATATGACTCGAAAATGGCCAGAGAGCTAGATTGATCTAACATATAACTAATTATTTGTCAGTGACAACACCAAGTCAAGGTATCAAAACCGAAGAAAAGGCGAAGGCGTTGCTTTTGAGACCCGGGCGGCCCACCTACGCCAAGGCTACGGCGGGTAAAGAGTCGAACCTTGAGTACTTTTGAGACCCGGGCGGGAGTCGAACCCGCCTGAACGGTTTTGCAGACCGCTGTATAACCGCTTTACTACCGGGTCAAAGATTCGGTAATGCGTAATTTTAATTCATTTCGAGCTTTACTTCCAGACTTAAGGTGTTTTTCTTCACGTCTGGCATCAATCTCAGAGACAAAGGCCTGATAATATATTAGCTTCAGTGGTCGGCGATTTTTCGTGGAAGAAACTAATCCTTGATTGTGTTCAGTGATTCTTCTCTTTAGATCGGAAGAATAACCCGTATATAGTTTTCTATCTTTTTGGCTTTGAAGAACATAGACATAAAACATACTGGAGAGGGAGTCGCCCGGCAGCGGCCGGGTTGCAGACCGCTGTATCCGGCAGCTGCCGGACTACCGGGTCAAAAACATCGCTGGTGCGATAGTAAGCCTATTTTAGCAGAGAAATCAGCTACAAACCGAATTGGAACAATACTATCCTATATATTGACAAAATATTAATATTATGGGATAATATTGGTGCTTGATTGAAAGGGTGTCAAAACGAACCTGTTTTTTTTCGATCCGGCAAATGCACGTTCACAATCCGCTTGCTTTTTCAGAAGCGTTATCATACCCAACCACGCCTTGGTGTGGATTTTTTTTCAAAGGAGAAGAAAATGTTAAGAGGAAGGTTTCTTATTGGACTCATCGTTGGGCTAGCTTTAATATTTTTGGCCTCAATGATGGAGAATCCCCACACCGGATCTTATAGCCCGGCGCAGATCCCAATTGTTTTAATCGGTCTGGGGATATTGGCTTTTGTCGCGTTTGTATATGGGCTTTGCAAACTCCTAAAAATCTTTTGACCAATTGGCCGGCTCCTACTCCCTTGTGGGAGCCGGCAAACGGGGGTTGATGAAAGTCCAAGACAAAAAAACAAAACAACACACAACCAAACAAAAACACAAAACAAACAAAAAGCAAGCGGATTATATTTTTCAAAATACAGAAGTGAGTGGGTTGAGGTTTATTTACCCGGAACTTCGAACAGTGGTAATGACCCGACAATTACTGGCATCCTCTTCGCCATCAACTCTCGATAAATCCAAGGCCCGCTCACCGCCGGCTAAAGGAATGACGCATATACCTTGTGGACCAGCGTGAGGAACTCGACAGGATAAACAGTTTGTCCCTGGAGGTACGATAAATCCAACTATTTCACTTTCGACTGTTAAAATCTTTACGGCCATAAATTTTGTTATATTTTTATAATATAGGGGGATTTTAGCACATTGTAGTGCCGACTTCTTACATTGCGTGGTCCTGAAGAAACCAAGTAAATTTATTTCACCAGTAATCCGCCCCACTCGACGAGGGTAAAACCGAGTCGAGGCGGGGAGGAAAGAATTTGAGGAATTAACTTAATTGGTTTATTAAGACCACCGAAATCAAGAAAGAGACGGATAACAGTGTCAGGACGGGGAGTGACAGATAAGGGGGCTAACTGATTCATTTCCGAGGTACTTAGCCAAGTGAGGCGGACATAAGGAGAGGTGGGTAGTTTGGGTGTCCAGAATTCCATAAAATCGGCAGATTCCTGATTATTTAGTCCCAATAGTTTAAGATGATTTTTCAGAGTCGGAATCAAATCTTTTTGAGAGACGACAAAACCGTGACCGGATAAATCGGGGTAAATTCCCTGACCCTTACCTTCCCAAAATAAATTAGGATAGGAGAGACCCTGATAATCGAGT